>JAUIHB010000006.1 GCA_030432465.1 Gammaproteobacteria bacterium | reverse complement strand
TATTTGTTGGCAACGATGAGGAATCGGTAGGGCTGCTTACTGAATTGCTTGGGGATGTCGTTGTTGCCATCGGGGAAACGATTCATTTTCTCCTCGGTAACATCCTGCCCTGTTTGGTAGTGTTTCTTTTTGCCAGAAAAAGCGACAATGGCTTTATAGGGCGATTGGATTTCGTTCAAATAGCTTGGACTTAGAATAGTCTTCTGAATTATCCAAATTGAAATCTGGAATTTCTGAAGCTGAAGGTATAAGCCAAGATTCTGCGCTATTGGCCAAATAACCATCAGATAATAAAATAACGGGAGTCATAAACTTGGTTGCAATTTCAAATGCTTGTATTGCCATGTAAAAACAATCGCTGGGTGTCGCAGCCGCTAATACGGGTAAAGTACAATCACCATGACGGCCGAACACTGAAGCCAACAAATCAGATTGCTCTGTTTTAGTTGGCATACCAGTCGAAGGACCCGCTCGCTGAATATTAAAAATAACGACAGGCAACTCAGCTATCATGGCTAAACCAATAGCTTCCTGTTTTAAATCTAACCCAGGTCCACTTGTACTGGTTAATGCTAAACGCCCGGAAAAAGCAGCACCAATAGCACTAGACATCGCTGCAATTTCATCTTCTGATTGAAATGTTTTAACACCAATTTCATGATACTGAGACAATTGATGTAGTACATCAGATGAAGGTGTAATTGGGTAACTAGCAAAAAATAATTCTCTCTGCGATTTAATAGAAGCGACCACTGCTCCAAGTGCTAAAGCTTCATTACCCGTAATATGCCGATACTTACCTTCCACTAATGCCGCTTTAGGAACTTGAAAGCCAGCACTAAATAACTCAACAGTGTCAGCGTAGTGATAACCAGCTAATAATGCCAGTTTTGTCGCTTTAGCTAATGCTTCATCACGCTTAAATTTTTCATTTAACCAATTACTGATAACACTAATATTTCTTTCATAAAGCCAACAAACAATACCCAAAGCAAACATATTTTTGCAAGTTAGAGCTTGTTTCCTTGGAACATCGGTTTCTTCCAAAGATTTTAAAACTAACGTTGTCATTGGTACTTTTATCACTCTATATTTTGATAAAATTCCCGATGCTAAAGGATCCTCTTGATAACCAGCTTTTATCCAATCTTTATCTTTAAAACTATCGCTGTTAACTAGCAGTAGCCCGTTCTCTGATAATTCATTCAGGCTATGCTTTAGTGCGGCAGGATTCATCACCACTAAAGCATTAAGGTTATCCCCTGGGGCACTTATCGGTTGACTAGCAAAACACAGTTTAAAACCAGACACCCCAGCAATAGTTCCCGCAGGTGCTCTTATCTCAGCTGGAAAATCCGGAAAACAACTAATTTCATTACCAGCCACCGATGACGAATAAGCAAGTTTGCTACCGATTGTTTGTATACCATCGCCAGAGTCACCGGAGAATAATATATTGACTTGTTCCAACTGTTCTCGTTGTGTTGGTTCTGCACTCACATTGCTCATGCTTTAATATCCTGAAGTTGATTTTCCATCTCTAATGATGACGGTGCTATAGCTGTGGTAAATAAAGTATACAGCAGCGGAACCAACACTAAACTGATCAGTGTGGAAACTGCTAACCCCCCAATTATGGTCAATGCCAGTGGTGACCAAGTTAAACTCTTTTGAAAAGCTAATGGTAATAAACTAACGATAGTTGTTAATGTTGTTAAAAATATAGGAGTGAGTCGGCTTTTACTTGCTTCAATACAAGCATCATATTGGCTCATTCCTTCAAGCTGCAAATTATTCGCAGTATCAATTAATATGATAGCGTTGTTCACAACAATACCTACGAGCCCTGCCACACCTAAAAAGGCCATAAACGAAAATGAATAACCAGTTAAATACAGAGCTAAGATAGATCCTGACACTGCAAACGGTATAGAAACAAACACAATAAATGGTTGTGTAAATGATCGAAATTGAAAAACCAATACTGTAAAAATACCAAATAATGCAACAACTGTAGATTTTATAAAGCCTCTAAAAGCTTCTCCTCTTGATTTTCTTTCTCCGCCCAACTCTAAAGTCACCCCATCAGGCAATTGGATACTTTTTAAATCTTCTTGAAGTTGTAATGTAGCTTTTTCAACATTTTCTCCTTCAATAACATCGGCTGTCACTTTTGCTGAACGTTGATTATTAAAGTGCTGTAAATACGCAGGTGTTGAAATAAGTTCAAGTCTTGCAACATGGCTTAGCGGATATAATATTCCAGAATTATTTTCGACCATTATTTGTTCAAGATCAGAAACAACAGCGCCACTCGGTTTAGAAAGTTTGACAGTAATAGGAAAATCATCTCCATATTCATCACGAAATTTTCCAACTTGAACTCCAGTAAGACTCATGTTAACAGCTGCATCAATTTTACCAATAGGTATGTCTAAAAGGGCTGCCCGTTCTTTATCAATGCTAAGTTGAAAATCAAGTTTATTTTTTCCTATAGGATTTTCAATTAAATGAAAAATTTCATTTTTTCTCATTAATGATTCAACTTCACTAGATACTTGACGAAGAATATCAAAGTTATCAGAGTAAATTCTTAAAACAACAGGAGCTTCTATTGGCTTACCTTGCTGAAAAGCTTTTACATTAATTTCAGCACCAACTATTGTTTCTAATTGCTCGCGCAAACCTTTCACTAATGCCCAATATTCACCTGCATTATCAGCATTTAACTGGACAAATAATTGTGCTCGGTTAGCTTTTTCTGGTGGAGGAGTTTCAGAGTAATAAACTCTGGGATTACCTCTACCGATATTTGAAGTAAAGCTCTTTATTCCTTTAAACTTTGCTAATACCGATTCAACTTGTTCCGTTATACGTTGAGTTTCAGCTAAACTTGCATTCTCATTTAAAGTAAGGTTAACCATAACTTGATTATTTTCAGCTTTAGGAAATAAACTAACGCCTACACTCTTAAATAAAGTTAAACTCAAAACAAACAAAATTAGTGTCAGAACAATTGTCGTTTTAGGTTTATTAATAACGCCACACAAAAATCTTTGATAAGGCCCTTGAGAAATTTTTTGCAATAACATAACTGCTTTTCCAGAAAACCCTACTCTTTGCTGATTTTTTTGTTTATTTTTAGAACCCACATTAAATAATTTTAGCGCAAGTAATGGCGTTATAAATAATGCAACAGCTAAAGAAGCAATTAAGGAATAAATAACCACCAAAGGTAAAGAACGAATAAATGCACCTGAGCTAGTTTGCATTGCCAGAATAGGTAAAAAGGATAATAGTGTTGTCAAAGTACCACTGGTTATTGCCCACCCAACGGAAGAAGTTCCTTCGGTAACGCTGGTATAAATAGAATGACCCTGACGCATTTTTTGCGCAATGTTTTCACATACAACAATAGCATTATCAACCAAAAGACCTAAGGCAATAATTAAACCAACAATAGACATTTGCTGGATGCCAAAACCAGACTGATCTAACAATCCAAATGCAATTAAAATAGAAATAGGAATAACCGTAATAACGATAATCATATTTCTGAAGCCTAAAAAAAGAAAAACAACCAAGCCAACAAAACACAAACCAAAAACTAAATTACTAAAAAAATCACCTAATCGCCTGGTAACACTTTCGGATTTATCAAGTACTACCTTAGCAGAAATAGTCTCGGGAAGTTGTTTTTTAAATTTATCGACTTCTGCATTAATTGCTTTAATAACATTATATATATTGGCATTTTCGTTTTGCATGGCGGTAACAAAAACACTTCTTTCACCATTAAATCGTGCTAAATAATTCGCTTCACTATCAACAAATTCAACACTCGCAACATCTTTGACGTAAATAGGTCTTCCATTAGGTGAGCTGATTAAAGTGTTTTCTATTGCCTTAAGATTTTGATATTTTCCACTTGTACGAATATTAAAACGTCTATTCAGAGTATTAACATGACCACCCGGTATATTAGCTGCTTCTCCTTGTAACGCTTTATAACTTTCAGTCATTGAAAGGTTGTAATGCTTCATTTTTTCAAAATCTAAAGTCACTTGAACCATTTGCTGTGGAATTGCCCAGATATCAGCTCCTTTAACTCCATTAAGTCGTTCAAGACTATTTTCTAATCTTTCTGCATATAACCTCAAATCACGATAAGATGCTGTTTCCGAGGTGAGTGCTAGTTGAAATATATTAACATCTGTGGGTGATAATTTTTTGACTTCTAACTTTGCTAAATTTGAAGGTAGCTGATTACGAATACCTGCAACAGCATTTACAATATCATCATACTTTTTATCTGGATCAGTATTATGTTCAAATTCAATTCTAAACTTTGCCATACCGTCTCGAATATCCGTTTTTATTTCCTTCAGATCTTCTAACGAATTAATCGCATCTTCAATCGGATCGACTATCAACTGTTCCATATCAAGAACCGAAGCCCCCGGATGAATCACTACTAAATAATCTATTGAAAACGAAAGTTGGGGATCTTCAGAACGGGGCATAGTTAAAAATGATAATAAGCCCAACAAAACAATAGTAAGCATTATTACAACAGTAAAGCGATAATTCCCCAGTGCGCTATTAACAATTTTCATAATTTACTCATTCGTTATCATTAGATACTACTTCGCCATAGCAATAGGAAATGCTTGAACTAATTCCCCATCTTTTAAATCTATAGAAGCATTCCTGACAACGTAAGAAACTTCACTCAAATTTTCATTAGAAACAATGGAGTTTTCACTTATAAACTGAATTTTGGTAAAATACTTTTTTATTTTTTTTGTTAATTCATCATAAGCAAAAAACATGGCTTGGTTATCTTTAACCGTAATAACCGAATCCAAGTTGATAAATGTTAATTTCTCTTCTGATTCAGGCAATATATCTACACTAGCTAAATAACCAGAACGGAAATTATCTTCGAAACTATCTAACATCACTTCAACAGAAAATAAACCTGAGTGATTATTTGATTTGGCTGATATTTCACTTACTTTACCTGAGTAGCTTTTATCCGGATACGCACTAAAACGAACCTCTGCCTTATCACCTAAGTTTAATCTTACGACTTGGTGATCGGGTATTTCCACACTAACCACCCAACCATGAGCATTGACTGATACAAGAAATGCAGTCTGTTTAGCAGTAACCAGCTCGTTTTCTTCAATATATTTTTCTAAAACCTCTCCATTCACTGTCGCTTTAATAGTAGCCATGTCTTGATTAAATTGAACAGTTTCTAAAGTAGAGCCCGCACCATCCAACAACGCTTTTTGATGTTGCAACTGTGATTGTGGTATTAATGATTTATCAAATAAGTTTTTTGCTCTTTGCCAATCATTGAATGCAGAATCATAGGCTGATTTAGCATGTATAACCTGCGCTTTTATTTCACTCTCATTTAATCTAGCAAGAACCTGGTTTTTTACAAATCTATCCCCCGGATTAACTAAAACAGACTCAACTAATCCATCAATGTTAAAAGCCATTCGCATGGTTGTTTTTCGTGACAACTTACCAGAAACATGAATATCAATACTCTGATTTTTTCTCACTGCTTTTTCTATAATGACTTTTTCTTCAGTAAAAGCAATGACACTATTAGCGTAAAAAACTACAAATAATAAAAAATTCAAACTGAAAAACTGATTAACATTTAGTTTTCTCATGCTGGTTCCCAATAATTTAGATTACACTTAATAGTATAAAACAATTACTTTATTGAATATTAAGCTTCGGCAACAGCTCTTTCTCCCTTATCTAATATTTCATAGCGTACCTTTTTACCTGATACTGCTGCTGCTGCTTCTACTCCTCCGGTCATTGCACCAAAAATTCCATGTCCTGTACGAGTAGAAGCACCACATAATATTAAGCCTTTTATTTCTGTTTTTTCACTTGGTCTATTATGTAGGAACTGCTCTGGCGTAAATGCAATACCATAAGATGTTCCACCTGTTGCGCCAATAAAACGTGTGACAGAAAAAGGCGTTGATACATCTTGATAAACAATATGCTTACTGATCCCGGGAATAACAGATTCAGTAGCTTTGATTAACTGTTCGGCATACCACTGCTTTTTTTCTTGATACTTTTTATTTTTTCGATAACTACCATCATCTACTTCCGCTTGCGTTAACCCCCAAGCTTCAGGTGAATTGGGTACAACCGACATTAACTGTAGGTTATAAATTCCTTCTGGTGCAATATTAGGATTATCTGGATCTTTTAATGTTGCATTACCAATAAATACGTGAGGAGCTTCAGGAAAACGTTGTTCAAATATCTCATTGTAAGCAACTTCATAATCATAGCTTGGATAAATACGGTAATTAGTATTCTTATGTCCCAATGCCTTCATATCAAGATCAACACCTAAATAAACAATTCCCATTGCAGGTGACATTTCATAATTTTTTGTTCGCTGAATTGTTTTACTTAATAAATGTTCTTCCCCAACCAGGTCAAGCAGTGTCTTTTTAAGGTCTGCATTTGAAATAACATAATCAGCATAAACTTTTTTACTGCCTAGTTTTTTATTTTCAAATTCAACACCGATTACACGTTTATTCTCAACTAGTATCTTAGTTACTTTTGATCTTAATAATATTTTTCCGCCATTCTTTTCAATCGCAGCGCCAAGCTTATCAGAGAAAACTTGTCCACCACCAGATGGATAGAATGAACCTTGCAAAAAGTGATTGGTTACACCAGCGTGACCGGCCATCGATGCCCTACTAGGCGGTTGATGATAAACACCTAATTGTCCTGTCAATATGGCACGCAATTTTTTATCATTAGTACAAGTATCAAGGAATTCTTCAACAGTTGCTGTCGCGTAACGAGCCAATAAAATTGAACGTGGCAAAATCCAAAGTGCTGAAAGTGGGTTAGAGTGAATACCCATAAAATCCCAGACCTGATTTAAAAATTTAAAATATCGGTTTATTCCCTTTATTTCATCAGGAAATTCCTCAATTAAACTTTGTTTAAATTTTTCAACGCCTCTAGGAATAGGGAAAGTAAACTCAGGAAAACATAATGTATCAAAACCATCAGGATCCTGTTCAAGAAAATTAATTTCATGATATTCAATCCCAGCGCCTTTTAAAATACGTGGAATTAAACCTTTTTCTCCACAATCACCAATATAATGCAGACCAACGTCAAATTCATAAGCTTTACCATGTCTATGAAATACTGTGGCACATCCACCCAATTCATAATGCATGTCTAAAACTAAAACTTTTTTTCCTCTTTTAGCTAAAGTTCCTGCCGCAGTTAATCCTCCGATACCTGCACCAACAACAATCACATCAAATTTATCATCTTCTAATACATGAGTTCTTTTTAAATTATTTTTACTCATCGCTAATTCCTTTACTATTATCTAATATTAATTTCGGTAAAATTGTTAAAATTTTACTACCTTTCTAAATGTGCCAACTTGTTAGGTTTACCACTCCACGATTGATATCCTTCAATAGGTGGTAATTTTTCCAAAATTAATGGCCATTCCTTTGCAAGTTCTGCGTTGAGTTCAAGAAAATGTTCATCATCCGTAGTCAACTCACTTTCTGCAAAAATAGCTTCCTCTGGACATTCAGGAACACACAATCCGCAATCTACACACTCATCAGGATCTATAACGATAAAATTCTTTCCTTCACGAAAAGCATCAGCAGGACAAATATCCACACATTCAGTATGTTTACACTGAATGCAATTGTCAGTTACTACGTATGTCATAACAGTTTTCTTCTCTAATTAAACGGTTTTCTATTAAATAATTAATTACATATTCTTTAAAAATATCGGTCGACTAGTATTTTTGCAGAAAGCATAGTGCCAATAAACCCAGCTCCGGGAAAAGTCCAAGCACCAACTTGATACAATCCCTTTAATGGGTATTTTTGTGGGAAACGACGGAATAATCCCGATTGTTTAATGTTTTGTTCAAAGCCATAAATAGCTCCTCCAGGATTATTGGTAAACTTTGTCATAGTTCTAGGCGTTCCTGCTTCACAGACTTCAATATGATCAACCAAGCCCGGTAACACTTTAGATGCTTTATCGATTAACACTTGAGTCAGTTCCTGTTTCTTTTCTCTATATTCCATTTTACTGAGGCTATGCCAATTAGAGGTGCCTACCAAAGTAAATAAACCAAGAGAGGACTTACCCGGAGAAACTAAAGAATCATCAACATTTGAAAAGTAGTTAATTGACCATCCTGTTTTGTCTTCAAACACATTGCCATTTTTTAAATTATCAAATTGCTCTCTTTGGCTTAATGTTGGAGAGAAAAAACGAATATATTCATCTTTTTTAACTCCAAGTTTATCAAGTGTACAATTAAGTCCTAAATATACTTGAAAACCCGAAATAGAAGGTTTTAGTTGTTTGAGATTTTGTTTAAATTTTTGATCAAACTGTTCATCCCCAGTTAGTGAAACAACTGCATATGGACTAATGTTTGAAACAATTTTTTTTGCTCTAACAAAACCTGTTTTCTTTGACTCAATACCAATAATTTTATTCTTTTCATTGGTGACTATTTTTGTCACGGGAGAAGCTAGTTGAACCTCACCGCCATGTTCAACGATAGTGTCAACCAAAGCATTAGACAACTTCTGAGATCCACCTTTAATTGAATAACCACCAAATCTTAGATAATCAATAAATGGATAAGAAAAATAACCAAAGGCTAAATCTTTTGCTGGTAATCCATAATAACTCCATTGAGCTGAAAGGGCGGCTTTAAGCTTTTCATTTTTTGTATAACGAGAAAAATAATCATCAACAGTATAATGTTCATACTTTAATATTCGTCGATAAAAGAGGGGAGTTGCCATAATTCTTAGAAAAAATCGTTTAGTGGAATATAAAAAACCACTCATGTCTTTATAGTTTTTGTCGGCCTCAGAAAATAATCTTTCAATATTACCTTCTTCTTCTGGAAAATAATGGACTAATTGTTTTTTGTATCCTTCAATATCTTGATGCTTAACTTTAATATCAATATCACCACATTGATAATGGTAAAGTGTATCATGACCTAAAAATTCAATTTTATCAGCAACACCACTGGCTTCGATTATTTTATAGGAATTACCACCTTTAACCACACCATCAAAAGAATGAAGCGAAACATCAAATTCAAAATCTTTACGTTTAAAATTGGTTGCATAGCCACCAGCTATGTTATGTTTATCAATAACAAGAACCTTTTTTCCTTTTTGTGCAATTAGACTGGCTGCGGTTAAGCCGCCTAAACCCGCACCAATAAATATCACATCGTATTCTGATTTCACAACAACGCCTTAAAGTTATAATTTTTAATTAGACTGTCAGTCCGCCATCGATGACAAAGGTTTGTCCGGTGATATAGTCTGCTTCTTTTGAAACTAAGAATCTAACTAAACTCGCGACTTCATCAACTTCTCCCATACGCTTTAGCGGAATTTCTTTTTTTATATTTTTACGAGTTTTTTCAGGAATTTGATCAACCATTTCTGTCGCAATAAAACCCGGTGCAACAGCATTTACTGTAATATTAAATCTTGCCACCTCTAATGATAAAGATTTAGTAATGCCTAACATTGCAGCTTTAGTTGCAGCATAACCAATTTGTCCCTTGTTACCTTTAAAGGCTGTAACTGATGACATTTGAATGATTTTTCCATATCCATTTTCACTCATCATGGGGACTAAACATTTACTAAAATAGACGGAAGAGTTTAAATTAGTATTAATAACTTTTTGGTAAGTTTCGATGTCTAAATTATAAATCAGCTCATCCGCTGTAATCCCCATATTATTAATCAAGCCAGCTGGGTTACCGTAATACTGTTGCAAATCACGGCATAATTTTTCAACTTGAGAAAAATCACTTCCGTCACATTTAAAACCTTTAGCGGCTCCACCTGAACGTTCAACTTCTGACTCTAAACTCAAAGCTGCATCACTCGATGAATTATAAGTAAAAATCACCTGCCATTGATGGCTTGCTAACATTTTGACAATAGCTTTACCAATACCGCGGCTTCCGCCAGTGACAAGAATCCATGGTTTATTTTGTACTTCTGAGTTATTCATTTTACTTACCTGTTATTCTTTGGTTTTGTAGACTATCGTTAAAAAACTGTGAAACTAGTTGAAGATAGTCACTTCTATATTTTTTGATAATTTCTAGATGCTTACATTCTTCAAATTTTTTAAACTGAATTGATGCACATAAAGCTCTAAGTTCCTCAACATCTGCTTCTGGTAAATAATTATCAGATGCGCCATGTAAGAAAAGTAAGGGGAAATTATTAACTTTTTTAAGTGAGTCTTTTATTGGCTGTGTGCCCGTAATCGGAGCAAGTTTACTACTACTCAACCAAGCCATAGCGTGCGAAAGAATGCCTTTTTTAAAATAAACATTAACTGAGCAGGGAACACTATCCAATACAGCAGATGTAAACAGTGAAGTGTTCTGAGCTAATGCATGTGATAAGTGAAATCCACCGAACGAACATCCTATTAAATGAATTGGTAGATTTGGATATTGTTCACGTAATGACTGCCCAATAGATAAAACATCATTAAAATAGGCGTGTCCTTTAATATTACTGCGGCCAAAGCCTTTAAAATTAAACGATACAACATGGTATCCAAGCTTTGTTAGCTCAATATCTAATTCATTTTTAAAAAAGTAGTGCATACCATACTTAACAAAAGGGTGACAAAGAATCACTACACCTAAAGGCTTTAAATTTTGTGACTCATGAATTGCACCTTCTAAACTACTGCCATCTAAAGCAATACGGTCAAATTTTTTTGCTCGTGTGGGAATATCATTTTTCCAACCTTGCACTCTGGAAAACATAATACGCATGAAAAAAATAGAAAATATTTTCGCACGCCAGCTTACAGAAAGAGCAGCCTGACTCATGCTGCTCTCCATTTTTTCGCTTTCATTTCAGCATATCCAAATGCTGCTTCATAACTTGGGCCTGCAACCCAGGCACTAACAAATTCTACCCCTTTAACAGGAAATTTACGGTGAAAAAGATGACCACTTAGATCCGTACTTACCATTGCACCATAACCAGAACCATCAGTATTATTTGTAAATTTGACGTAAGTATGAGGAGACGACACTTCACTATAATTAATACGTCCTTCCAATTGAGGTACATGATTAATTAAACGTTGCGTCATTATTTCAGCTGCTCGTTGCTTTTTTTCACGATAAGGTTGCGTTCGACGCATAGGCCAATGTTTGATCGAATCTAGAACATTTAAACAAATAACATAACCACCCGCCGAATCAAGTTTATAATAATTTGTAACTTCCATTGGTGAGTGCTTCCAAAAAGCTTCTTCACTTAACTGCTCATCAAAATCATTTAATTCCGCAGCTTTGCGTTGTACTGCTGCGTTACACAATTGAGAACTAAAAATCATCGATTCACTATGGATAACTCCTAATTCCTGAGGCGAACAATCAGTAGTCAAATAAACTGTTGTAGTTGATCTGGCAGGCTTTAGCGCTCGGAGTTTCTCTTTAATATCCGTAAAATCAATTTTTTCATCAAACAAATGCTCTATCGCATAATGTGGTGATACATTGACATACACTCTATCACTATAAAAATTACCACGTTTAGTCTGTATACCTTTGACACATAAATTGTCATCTACCAAAATTTCTTCAACTTTAGTTCCTAATTGAATTTTTCCACCAGCATCTTCAATTTGTTTAGCTAATGTATTTGATAAATTTTGTGATGCACCTTTCACATAAGCATTACCTTTATTTAAAGTTGCATAAACAACATGCAAATAATACAGATAACCTAAATCCTCTGGATAACCACCAACATAGATGCCAGGAGCTGCCAGAATTTCTTTTAATTTCTGGTCATCAAATAATTCATCTAAACCTTGTTCAACGGTTATATTTTTTAAATTTTTATGAGCGTATCTTAATTGCGCAATATCAGGCTCGAAACTACCTTCCTGCATTTGAAATTGATAATAGCCATTTCGACCAAAAGTTCTGACTTGTTCAAAAAATGTTTTAATGCCTTTCGATTCTGCAGGAAATTGCTTACACAACAACTTTTCAACACCATTTGCATCGTTAGGTAATGGTAATGAATGGTCGTCAAAAAAACTGCAAAAATAATCTTCTGGATAAACAAGCTCTAGCGCATTATCCAACCCTAAATATTCAAATATACGCTGCAAATTTCCTTGGTGCTGCATGCCACTTAACTTATGCAAACTACAATCAAAAGTGGCATTCGCTTTAGGTCGAGAAAAAACACTCGCATAGCCACCAGCTACAATATGCTTATCCACAAGTAATAATTTTATACCTGGATTTTTTTTAGCTAATAGAGCAGCACACGCCAGACTAGTAATTCCAGCACCGACAAAAATAGCATCCCAATTTTTAATCTCTGTACTCATCGCAAACCAAGCTTGTCTATCCATGAATAAAACTCAGTAAATCGTTCACTGTTGATTCTTTGATTATTTTCAGAGTTCCAAATTTCATTAATTTTTTCCTGATCATCTGATGCAATAGGAAAATCAAAACTTGTATGACGTGGAATTTCAGGATTGTAAGTAAACATATTGATAAGCTTTGGAATTATTTCTTTTGACATTGCTCTAACTTGAGCAACTTGTTCTGCAGGCGCATTTTCTATAAATGCTTCAGATATCCAGCGACCAAAAGCAATATGTCTTGCTTCATCAAAATGATGAGCCTTGAATAATTGACGAGTCATAGGTTCAATATTATCTTTCTGTGATGTGTGCATAGCACCAAGCTCTGCAACCCACTCAATCAATAAAGTAAATAAAATACCAACTGGCGGTGACATTTTAGGCAGTGTTTTTGTCAACAAATCATATAAACCAACAGGAGGATGCCACATATCTAAATTTGCAATTTTCATAAATCGCTTAAATGTCATAGTGTGCACAATTTCTTCTTTGGAAAATATCATTAGATATTCAGTTGTTTCTTTATTGAGTTGATCCCCATATTGAGTAATATAACCCATATACAGAACCGGTATGGTTTGCTCTAGCCAAATAAACATTGAAATATCTCTGGCAGTTTCTAACCAAGCCAACTCTAATCTTTGCTCATCTGTTAGTGCGTCACAATAAGGTGTTCCATAAATCCACAAATGATCGGGCTGCTTAGGATAGAGACTTTTATCGACCCCATTATCCCATGGCAATACCGTTTTAAAATCCATCACATTATCATGCGAGGTTTTACTCAATTTTTTTACTTTATTAATTCTTTCTTCTGATAAAGGCAGAATATTCAGTTCAGCGGACATGTAAACACCCCTTTGGTTTGAAGATCTCTTTTAAATTGCGATAAATTACGCTGCTTGGCGTAATTCAAGAACGTAATGGCACATTTCATCTATGGTAGACACTTTGCCATCAGCAAAAACTTCAGATTCCATGTTTACCCCGAATTTTTTCCTAAATACAACTTGAAGCTCAATAAAATCCATACTATCTAAATCTAATTGCTCAAATGTCATATCTCCTTTTACTTCATCTTCGTCAAAATCTTTAAGATCACAAATAATTTCAACAGATGCTTCAAATATATTTTCGTAATTCATAATTTTCCTCTCATATAAAAATAATTAATTTTTTTTGTTGTCTTTAATAAGCAAACCAATTTCAATTGTCATACGGTGTTGTTGATTTATGATGACACCCAATTCTAATGTACCAAATGCACTATCTTTTTCTTGAGTAATATAAATATTATCGATTTGATAAGCGATATCAGGTAATGATTGGGATGTATAATTATGGCCACTTAGGTACTTATCGTAAGTACATTGATGACTAATCTGGACGACGGTAAAGTCAGGCAAATCTTCTAAACGAGATGCATCATCAGGCACTTCATACTGTTCACTAACCAAGCTAATGACATAACCGATTTTGTTTTTTATAAAGTGACTAAAAACCAGACCATCTAACCAAATCCAAGAAGAATATTCTTTACAAAAATTTTTCCGGAAATTATCAAATTGTTTAGAAATTTCGTCCTGATCTATTTCTGTTTTTTCTTTATTCGACAACCAGTCAGCATTATCTACAAATGAAAGATTACCGATCAATGTAGTGACGTTCGTTTTTTTGCAATCTAAACTAAAACCCAATTTTTTGCGCTTTTGTTTGGTGTTAAGGATCATTTCACTATCCTTAACAATAGGCGACTTAAATGTAGCTTTAAATTGAGTCCAACTATCTAAGTTTTGTTTTTCAACATGCAAGCTTATCTGGTGCTTAACTGGTAGTAGCGCAAGCATTCCATGCGCTACTACATCGTTCACACCCAGTAAACTAGCTTTATCTTTATCAAAATGAATTGGATTTCTGTCGCTTGAAAACTCGGCCCAGTTTTCAATATCATTTGCCGTAAAAGTAAATTCCATCTTATTTACCACTGACTAAGTTTTACTAATCATTAAGCCAGCATTAGCACCGCCAAAACCAAAACTTAAATTCATAACGTTATTAATTGTCTGGTTTTCTAAGTGTTGATTAGGTAAGTAATTTAAATCACATTCAGGATCGGGGTTATCTAAATGAACAGTTGCAGGCAATACGCCTGTGTTCATCGCGTTAATACAAAAAATAGTTTCTAGACTACCTGCTGCTCCAATTAAATGACCAGTGTATGACTTAGTGCTCGACATTGGAATTTTATAAGCAGAATCGCCCAAAGCTTCTTTGACTGATACCGTTTCATTGAGATCATTTAATGGCGTAGAAGTGCCATGTAAATTGATGTAATCAATTTCTTTTTCTGAAATATCAGAGTTCTTGCATAACTCTCTAATCACTCTAATTCTTGCCTGCATATCAGTTGCAGGTGCAGTCATATCAAAAGCATCGGAATAATTAGCGTAAGCTTTTATTTCAGCCAAAATGTTAGCACCACGTGCCTTTGCGAATTCGTAATCTTCTAAACAAACAACTGCTGCACCTTCTGATAAAACAAAACCACTTCGTCCCTTACTAAAAGGACAGCAAGCTAACCTAGGGTCTTCTTGTTCTTTACTTAAGGCCTGCATGACATCAATTGACCAAACATTAAATTGATCTTTTAAAGATTCACTACCACCAGCAAGCATTACTTTGGCTTTACCATACTTAATTGCATCATAGGCTTCGCCAATCGCCAAACTTCCTGTCGCACATGCAGCTATAGGACTGTTTTGATATCCTCGGAAATTCCAATTCATTGATGTGGCCGCAGTCGCTACGTTGCACATAGAAGCTACAGTTGCAAAAGAAGTCGCGATTCCCGAACTTTGATAATCATTGTTATTTTCGTTCGCGGAATCTAATCCTCCCCAACCTGTACCAATGACGACTCCACGCTCAAAAGGCGAGACAAAAGAGTCAAGATCAGAATCACCAAAAGCCATAGTAATAGCTTCATCGCATGCGATTAATCCGTACTTCGCATACATAGGTAACATTTTTGTAATTCTTTTAGAGAATTTTTTTAGGAGTTTTTTATCAAAATCTAAAAAACCAAAATATTTTGCATTTAAGGTTTCATCTGAAAATTCAAAACGCTTATAACCAATTTTATAATCTAATATATTTTGCCAGATGTCAGCGGTATTATTTCCCATGGAAGTAAACGCACCAACTCCAGTTACAACAACTCTTCTTTCCTTTTCCTGCTTACTCATATTTTCTCTCACCCACGTTTCCCTTACACTTCAACAAAGCGTAACTTTAACTAACACAATTAAAGACGGTGCAATTTATCATTTGAACTTATATCTCTAAATCTCAGACGGAAATATAATGCTCACTTTTTTTATTTAATTATTTCAGGTATTGAATTTTTTATTGAAAGCTTAATTATTTATGTTGTTAAATCATTAAAAAATCTCAAAACTCTAGCACAAAATAATTATAACAACTTGACTTATCATAGAATTCAGCTACCGAAAAACGAGGCTGACTATAACTGATGAAATCAAACAATACAATACTGTATTGTTTGATTTCATAGTAAATTCACATTAAAAAGTGTGAATAAATTTAAAGAAAACAAAAAAACTCAAGCAGAGATTTTTACCGTTACTCAGTAAATTTTTATTCAGCGGAATTGATTAATGAAAAATATTGAGAAAAAATCTCTTGATGAGATTTTATTTGGGTTTGTATTTTTGTAATAACAATGAAGAACAAATAATAAAAATATAGCTAAAAATGCTTTGTATGTTTTTCTATTTTCCTTTTTGCACAATTATTTAAAATTTGTTGTCGCCGACTATCATTTGCACCATGCCAACCGGTAATTTCGTCAATATGTCTAAAGCACCCTACGCAAACATCTTGCTCATCTAAACAACATTGGCTTACGCAGGGTGATTTGATTGTTGGTTGCTTGTCATCAGACATAATCACGACTCTTTTATATTAAATGGAAAGCAGCTGAAGCTTCACTCTATATTACTTAAAACAATATCAGTTTAGCGTTGATGGCAAACGAGGTGAAGATAACAGTTGAGAAAATCGTTTCCAGCGTTCGGCTTGCGTTTTACCTGATCCAGATTCAACCCACTGTTTAACCAAATCTTTTCCCCAGTTATAATTAATTACATAAGCACCATAGGTATCGATAAATCTAACTCTCTGTTTTGCTTTTTCTGGATTCATTAACGCATACTTTTGCAATAAGGCTTGTGCTTTTTCGGCATCAATTTTTTGGTTTAAATATTGTCGTGCCACTTCATTGCCAGCATAAGTTAACTGCTGAGTTAACTCATTTACTTGAATATACAAATTTGCAATTTTAGGAGAAATTCCAGCTAAAGGGTAAAGTACCTTTTTTTCGAATTGAAGTTTTTCGTTTCCGGGAAACGCCATTTCAATACCATAGTTCGCACTACCTTCGGCAATCAGTGACTGTGGACTAAATAGGGGATAAACAGAATATTCAATCCAACCTAATGCTCGATACAGATTTTTCTCTAACAATCCGTTGTAAGTATGATGTCCTGGGTAACCTTCATGACATCCCAAATCAATTGCACGCGAAATTTCAATAGGAAGTTCTGTATTTACCTGTATTAATGAAAAGCTTTTTCCTTTATACCAATTGTATCCACTCCATGGTTTATCAGTCACATACTCTAAAGTAAAATCTTCGTTTTCAGGTAAGTCGATATATTTTTTAGTCCGCTCGCGACATTCTTTAATAGCAGCATCAAATACGACTGATAATTTTTCTTTCGGAATAATAAATTGCTGACGAAATGCAGTGACTTTTTCAATCAACGGTTTATCGCCAGGTAATAACTGATTCAATTTATCTAGGGTTGGTTGAAAATCAGCTAATTTTTTACTCGGTGGCAAGGTGTCATATAATGCTTTGCTTTGCTGATCAAAATCATACTTCACATTACCTATTAACATCAAAGCTCTTGAAGATACGGCACTCAATTGAGTTTTCAAATAACTTAAACGTAACTCTTCTAACTCATTCCAGTCATTCTCAGGATTTGAAGTCTGCTCCGCAATAACGTCTTGAATCATCTTGGAAGCAATAACAATATTCTTTAATGACATTTTACTACTTTTAGCTTTTTCAGCTAAGTCTTGTGGTCCGTAATAAGCATCGACATAGCCCTCATCATGCTCACCTAACGCTAAAACTAACCTCACATATTGCAAAGCAGCTTCATTAACAATAGTGTTCGCTTTTAATCCACTATTCAGCATAATGAATAACACTATAAAACAGAGTAAGGTTATTTTTTTGATCACAATATTATTCATAATAATCTCTCTTATCACCTAATCGTGAAGTAACAACTTTATCATTGTTTAACTACGCCAAAAGTCAGGGCTAAATAAAACCAATAAAGTAAAAATTTCAAGACGACCAAATAACATGGCCAAACAAAGTGTCCATTTAGATAGGGCACTTATCTCTGAATAGTTGGCTGCGACACCTCCTAAACCTGGCCCTAAGTTATTCATACAAGCAGCGACAGCCGAAAAAGCTGTAATTTGATCTAAACCATCAGCCATCAAAACTAACATGAATAGAAAAAATAAAGCCACATAAGCAGCAAAAAAACCCCAAACGGCTTCAATAATATTTTCTGGCAAAACATTGGCTCCAATGCGTATTTTAAATATCGCATTAGGGTGAATAAGTTTACGTATTTCTCGTGAACCTTGCTTGAATAGCAGTAAAAACCGTACGACTTTAATTCCCCCTCCAGTTGAACCTGCACAACCGCCAATAAAACTAGCAAAGATTAACAAAACGGGCAAAAATACTGGCCAAGTATAAAACTTTTCGGTTGCAAACCCAGTGGTAGTTGCCATTGATACGGCATGAAACAATCCATCAGTAAATGCTTCTGAGAACGAGTTCCCAGCCTGTACCACTAAAACAACAGCGGCTAATAAAGTTACTATCGCGATAATTGATAAATAAACTTTAAATTCTGGATCATTACCATAAGGTTGAATACTTAAACGTCGAACGGCTGCAAAGTGTAATGAGAAATTAACGCCACTGATAATCATAAACAACGTACAAATCATTTCAATTCGAGTACTACTAAACCAGCCAATACTATCGTCATGTGTTGAAAAACCACCTATTGCCACCGTTGAAAAACTATGACTGATGGCATCAAACAAACTCATGCCAGCTCCCCAATAGGCTAGAGCACACGCGACGGTTAAGCCTAAATAAATGTACCAAAGTGCTTTCGCAGTTCCAGCTATTCGTGGTGTGAGTTTTGAGTCTTTAACAGGTCCAGGGGTTTCAGCTCGATATAACTGCATTCCTCCGATACCTAACATTGGTAAAATAGCCACCGCTAAAACAATAATTCCCATACCGCCTAACCATTGCAACTGTTGACGGTAAAATAATACTGAGTGCGGTAAGCCATCTAAACCAACAATGGCTGTTGCCCCGGTAGTTGTTAATCCAGAAAATGACTCAAATACAGCATCAGCAACACCAAAATTTTCGATTTCACTAAAATAAAGCGGAATCGCACCAAACAAACTCAATACCGCCCAAAATAACACGACAACTAAAAAACCATCACGATTTCTCAATTCTCCCTGTTGTTCCTTGTTAAACAAAAAGAGAAGTAATCCGGTAAACATACTAATAAAGAAGCCAGTGAAAAAAGCCGCACCACCACCATCGCCGTAAAGTATAGAAACAATAATCGGCGGGATCATAGTGGTACTGAAGATCATCAGTAAAATACCCAATATGCGGATAACTAATTTACTTTGCATGCCTATTTCAGTCGTTTGTTGTTTTTAAGCGGTTTATCATTTTTATACATTGGTAACTTTTAGAAAAAAGTGAGATCAACTTGGAATAATTGCTCAACATCTGGTACATATTTTTTATCTACCAAAAATAGAATGACATGATCATTGGTTTGGATCACGATATTGTGATGCGCTATAATTACTTTGTTGTCTCTCACAATTGCTGCAATTGTCGTACCCCGTGGTAAATCAATTTCGCCAATAGCTTTACCTACCACCTTTGATGTATCTTCTGTTCCATGAGCAATAGCTTCCATTGCTTCTGCTGCACCACGCCTTAATGAATATACATTAGCCACGTCGCCGCGCCGAATATGACGTAATAAGCTACTAGTCGTGGTGTGCTGAGGAGATAACGCAATATCTATTTCATTACCCTGCAATAAATCGGTATAAGCAACGCGGTTGATTAGTACCATGGTTTTGCGAACACCTAAACGTTTAGCCAGCATAGCTGACATAATATTAGCTTCATCTTTATTAGTTACGGCAATAAAAACATCCATGTGATCAATATTTTCATCGATCAATAAATCCTGATTACTCGCATCACCACTGAGTACAATGGTATTTTCCAGTTCATCGCTAATAGATAAAGCAATACGCGGGTTTGCTTCGATCAATTTAACGTGATATTTGTTTTCTAAAGCCTTAGCCAAACCTTTACCAATATTCCCGCCACCAGCAATCATAATCCTTTTGTAGGGGTTTTCTAATTTTTGCAGCTCACCCATAACACGGCGTATATGGTGACTGGCAGCAATAAAAAAGACTTCATCATCTGCTTCAATAACAGTATCGCCCGTTGGAACGATGGCTTTTCCGCGTCTGAAAATGGCTGCTACACGAGTCTCAATATTAGGCATGTGATCTTTCAAGGCAGATAATGCGTTACCAACCAGCAAACCACCGTAATAAGCTTTTACCGCCACCAAACGCACCAAACCTTCAGCAAAATCAACGACTTGTAATGCCCCAGGATTTTCAACCAAACGGCAAATATACTTTACGACTAATTGCTCTGGACTAATAACCACATCAACAGGTAAATTTTTTGAGTCAAAAAGCTTCTTTTCTTTAAGATATTCAGCACTGCGGACACGTGCAATTTTGGTCGGTGTGTTGAAGATAGAGTAGGCAACCTGACAAGCAATCATATTGGTCTCATCGCTATTAGTTACTGCGATCACCATATCAGCGTCTTCGGCTCCTGCCTGGCGTAAAATATGTGGATGCGACCCATAACCAACAATAGTTCTTAAATCAAGATGATCTTGCAGCGCACGAAGTTTTTTGGGGTTAGTGTCGACCAGAGTAATATCATTATCTTCACCAGCAAGACTAATCGCCAGTGTTCCACCGACTTGACCCGCACCTAAAATAATTATTTTCATTCGTTATTACGGCCTTTTTTTGTTGCACTCACCATACACTGAAATCAGTAAAAATGCACAATTTAAAGCGTTAGTTAGTGGCTTTTTGTAACCCACATAAATAAAAGCCATCCATATACAATTCACCGGGAAATATTTGATAACCCACCGAAGCCCGATGGGACAATTGTTGGTGGATGTTTTCCGGCATCGTTAAAAGTTCGCAATTATGTTTTTGCTTAAATGCTTCTATTTGATGTTGATTTTCATCTTTAAATGTAGAGCAAGTCGCATAAACCAGCTTGCCTCCAGGTTTTAGCAACTGCCAGCAATACTCAAGAATTTTTTGCTGTAGTAACCTTGTCGGTTCAACATCAGTCGTTTTACGGTGAATTTTAATATCAGGATTCCGACGAATTACCCCAACCGCTGTACAAGGAACATCTAACAGAATGCGATCAAATAGTTCACCATTCCACCAGCGCTCGCCGTCCAAAATATTACTTTGAATAACTTCACAAGACATATTCATTCTAGTCAATGTTGTTTTAATTTTTTCTGCTCGTGAGGCAGACAACTCGACCGCGGTTAATTTAACATCAGATTCTCGCTGCAAAATATGGGTTGTTTTACCTCCAGGTGCAGCACAGCCATCAAGTACTGTTTGTCCAGCTTTTAAATCCAGCATTTCCACCGCTAATTGCGCTGCTGCATCTTGTATGGTTACACCACCTTCCTCAAATCCGGGTAACTGATAGACGTCAACTGCTTTGTCTAATACTAGAGCATCAGGAGCAACTGGATGCTCAAAAGCCACAATACTATTTTTTTCTAACACCTTTAAATAATTACTACGTGTATATTGTTGAGTATTTACTCGAATTACCATCGGGGCTTGGAGGTTGTTGTTATGCAGTATATCTTCCGCCGCGTGAGACCAGTCCTGACGCCAACGTTTTATCATCCAGCCAGAGTGAGAAAATTGAAACTGTAATGATTTAGCCAATTGCAGTTCAACCTGTTCGCTTTGCCTTTGATAACCCCGTAAAACCGCATTGATCAATCCTTTGGCCCATGGCTTATTTAAGAGTTTAGCCAATTCAACGGATTCTGAAATGGCAGCATGATCGGGTGTTGATAAGTATTTTAACTGATATAAACCTAGCAAAATGATTAAACCAATGTCGCTATCTTTAGGTTTAAGTGGCTTATCAAGTAGTGTATTAAGTAAAGTTTGTAATTGATGATAATAGCGTAAACAGCCGAACAACAATTGTTTTGCAAGTGCTGTTTGCTGAGGAGACAGTTCACTTGACTGGCTAAACAGCTGATTTACAGACAAACCGTCAATGGTAACTTGAGCCAGCCATTGAGTTGCTACGAAGCGTGGATTAACCATGTAACTGACTAAATCACTTGATCTGAGTCGTTATTTAGACCCAATCTTGGATGCTCAATAAACCAGTCTTTACGCGAGTTAAGCAGGGCAGAAGCATCCATCGATTTGCTTCCGTCTGGTTGTAACTGAGTTAAAATCAGAGAGTGGGCATCTCCGCAAGCCACCTCGATTCCTTGTTTCGATAAACTAATGATACTTCCCGGTAGTTGGTTGCTAATTTTATTACCTGAACTTGCTTGCCATATCCGCAAACGCTTATCACCCACGTGGGTAAAACATACAGGCCAAGCATTAAATGCTCTAATTTTTCGCTCTATTTGAGTGGCTGATGCATGCCAATCAATTTCAGCTTCCTGCTTACTCAACTTATGCGCATAATTAGCTTCTTTATCATGTTGTGACTCGCCTCGATACGCAGGATCAAAACTCGACAGATAATCAACTATTCCTCGACCACCTAAGACTGCTAATTTATCGTGCAGAGAACTCCCTGTGTCTTCCGCAGTAATCGGGCAGGCAAACTTCAATAACATGTTGCCCGTGTCTAACCCAATATCCATTTGCATAATGGTTATACCAGTTTCTTGATCACCATTTTCGATAGCACGCTGAATCGGCGCGGCACCACGCCACTTAGGCAACAAAGAGCCATGAATATTAAGACAGCCGTGGAGGGGAGTTTCTAAAACCTCAACGGGTAGCAGTAAACCATAAGCTACAACGACCATGATATCTGCCTGATAATCCTGTAATCTTGTCAAATCTTCTGAGTGCTTAAAATTGATAGGTTGCTCTACCGGAATGTCGTGGGACAAAGCAAGTTGTTTGACTGGTCCTGCGATTAATTTTTTACCGCGCCCACTGGGTCGATCTGGCTGGCAATAAACCGCACATATTTGATGCCCCGCATCAAGTAACGCTTGTAATGCTACAGCAGCAAAATCAGGTGTTCCGGCAAAAATTATTTTCAAATTCAATCACTCAAGTTAAGTACGACAAGTTAAATATGAGATATATGCTCAAGTATCGTCGATAGGCTAGAAACTACATTTTGTTGCGTGTTTTGTGTTCTTTTTCCAATTTTTTACGAATTCGTTCCCGTTTAAGCGGCGAAAGATAATCAACAAATAGCTTACCTTTAGTATGATCAAGCTCATGTTGAATGCATACCGCAAATAAACCATCCGCATCAATTTGAAAAGGTTCGCCATTTCGATCCAATGCTTTAATAGTAACTTCATCGGCTCGCTGAACTTTGGCATACACACTCGGAAATGACAGACAACCTTCCTCCATTTCCTCAACGCCACGTAATTCGACAATTTCAGGATTAATAAACACATAAGGCTGGGATTTATCTTCAGAAACATCAATGACAAACAGCTTTTTATGCACATTAACCTGAGTTGCAGCTAGCCCAATACCGGGTGCTGCATACATAGTTTCAAACATATCATCTATTTGTTTTTGTAATGTCTCGTCAAACTCAGTGACCGCTTGCGCAGGAGTTCTAAGACGTTTGTCTGGGTATTCTAATATCTTTAATAAGGACATGAAGCTGGCAACTCTGTGACGTAAGTTCTAGTAAAATCGCAAGTAATACTGCTAAACTAATGATCATACTGGAAAATTTGTTGTTAATACACTGGGTTTTTAGACAAATTTTAGGCTAAAATGGCTTAAATAGGGCAAACTATTCAAAGTAACGGTCTAAAAATTTTGCCTAAAGACTATATCAAATGGGATAGCACAATGAAAAAACTCACCATTGGCATTTTGTCTGCTTTTTTCAGCATTTCAACGCTCTTTGTTAGCGCAGCAGAATTAAGACAAGATCACCCTGAATTCCACGTAGTTCAGCCAGGTGATACGCTTTGGGATATTTCCCAAACTTTTTTACAATCACCTTGGTTGTGGCCTGAAATTTGGTACGTTAACAATCAAGTCGGAAATCCTCACTTAATCTTCCCCGGCGACATTATTTCCTTAGTTTATATTGATGGACAACCCAGAATTACCAAAACTAATCAATTACCCAACGGAACGGTCAAGCTCAGACCTAAAGCTCGTGAACTCTCAGCTGACTCAGCTATCACCACTTTACCTTTAGATGCCATTTTACCCTTTTTAACTTCAGCACAAGTTGTTTCAGAAGAACAATTAGATGATTCTCCATATGTGGTAGGTAGCGATAGTGACCGCCTACTAGCTGCTGAAGAGAATAAAGTTTATGTCCGTGGAATTATTGACGAAGCAGCAACAAAATATACATTTTTTAGAAAAGGTGACCCTTACATTGATCCTGAAACAGGGGAGTTACTCGGAGTAGAAGCCATTCATATTGCTGAAGGGAAAAAAACTCGCCCGGGCGATCCAACCGTTATGGTATTAACAAAATCAACGCAAGAACTACGTAAAGGTGACAGAGCTTGGCCGACTAATGACGAGCAACTTCGTCCAGTCTATTTTCCGCATTCTCCTAAAGCTTTTGACGGTGGACAAATTATCTCTGTTTATGGTGGTGTTCAACAAATAGGTCAATATGATGTTGTAGTTATCAATCGTGGGGAAAGAGAACATATGGAAGTAGGCCATGTTTTATCTATTTATCGCACGGGTTCTACAATTGTTGATCAAGAAGCCACCAAAAGACGCAAGAATGATCCTAATGTCAGCACTTGGGATAAACTGACAGATTCTGTAACTAACAGTAAAGAAATGGTCACTCTACCAGATGAACATGCTGGTCGTTTAATGATTTTCCGTACCTTTGAAAAAGTCAGCTTAGGACTTGTTTTAAAAGCAGAAAAAACTATTTACGTCTTAGATAAGGTAAAAATGCCTTACTAAACACACCTACTTAAAAGGGTTTAGTAAGAAAGTTAGTTTTGATAAGTTTTTTCTAGGGCGATTATCTATGAGTCGCCCATTAATTGATACCAAACTAACCTATAAACTTTAGATTAATAAGCGCTTAAATAAATTGTATAAAAGCATTTTTTTGTAACATAAATAAAATACTATCTTCAGGCAAGGAACGCCATTGAATAATCAACACGAATTAACCTGTCTTTTAGCTTTAAAATCTATTCAAGGCATCGGTAACATCACAGCACTCAAGCTACTTGCCCACTTTTCCTGTGCAGCGAATATTTTTGCCGCTTCCTTAAACGCGCTACAAGCCTGTAAGCTAAAATCCAAAATAACTGATCAAATCCGTCATTTTGATCTCGACTCGATGGAAAATGTTCTTGCTTGGGCCAAACAACCAGAACGCTTTATTATCCCGATTAATTCTCCTCTGTATCCTCCATTGTTGGCGCAAATTAATAACCCACCTATGATACTGTTTGCGATAGGAAATCCCGAAATATTGCTTGCTCCTCAAATAGGCGTAGTTGGCGCTCGCTCACCATCAGTTCAAGGCATTACTAACACTCAAAATTTTTGCCAGAGTTTATGTGAGCATGGTATTACGATCACTAGCGGGTTAGCAATGGGTATAGATGGCGAAGCTCACCGAAGTGCCCTGAAATGCAATGGCTATACTATCGCGGTAACCGGAACAGGTCTAAATCGCGTTTATCCAGCAATGCACCGTGAGTTGGCTCATCAAATTGCTCAAAATGGTGTACTGGTTTCAGAGAAAATGCCCAATGAAAATTATGATCGTGGCAGTTTTCCACAACGAAATAGAATCATCGCAGGATTAAGTTTAGGTACTTTAGTCATTGAAGCAGCTGAAAAAAGCGGTACACTCATCACAGCCAATCATTCTATGGAGGAGGGTAGAGAAGTATTCGCCATACCAGGTTCAATTCACAATCCATTATCTAAAGGCTGTCATAACCTGATAAAACAAGGAGCTAAGCTAGTTGATACCATTGAAGATATTCTTGAAGATCTACCCAGTATTAGCAAAGGCTTTCAAGTGTTTAATGAGCCAAAAACAATATCCCCCCTCAATGAAGAAACCGCTGAGTTTTTAAAATATATCGACTACGACATTACCTCAATAGATACCATCATAGCGCGGAGTCAATTGACAGTAGAAGCTGTGACTAATAAACTACTAACGCTAGAACTAGAAGGCTGGATAATTAACAGCGCAGGTGGATACATCCGCCAATAAATATTTTTGGGGAAAATCAATGAAAGCAGAAGTAATGGATGTGCTACTGTATATTTTTGAACGTTTTCAAGACGACGAATTTGTCCCAGTGGAAAAAGCACAACAATTAGTAGGTGAACTTGAAGAAGTTGGCTTTCAAACTGGTGAAATAAACTCTGCTCTAACTTGGCTGGATGGATTGGTTGATACAAGCTCTAAAGACTTTGAACCAACCAAGACAACACTCCAAAGTACTCGCATATATCATCCTTATGAGCAACATTTCTTATCCGTTGCCTGTCGTGATTTCTTATATTTCTTAGAGCATGTCGGCGTGTTAGACCCTCATTCTCGGGAAGCTGTAGTTGATCGCGTACTTGCGCTTAATTCAGATAAACCTGTTGATCTGGACCAGCTCAAGTGGGTTGTTATGATGGTATTATTCAATTTACCAGGTAAACAAGAAGCCGCTGTATGGCTTGAAAATATGGATGCCTGCTTCCACTGATTTGAAAGCAAACTCCCTTTATCTCATAGCGGACCAATTTAAGCTTCTCACAACGACTGGTAAGGGTTTTGACCTTCAGGTTGACGCTTGAAACGTTTATAACTCCATTGATATTGGGCAGGGTTTTGCTTAATAATCGACTCAATTTGCAAATTCAGTTGTTGATTAAAAAACTCAACTTCTGAATTGGTATAATCAAAATCAGGTGCTTCAATCTGTACTTCAAAAGATTTACCATCAGGTAATCGAATACAATTGGCAAATAATAACCGTGCCTGACTTTTTTGCAAAAATTTATGTAATAAGGTCATAGTATATGCAGGGTGATTAAAAAAAGGGGTGTAAATCCCAGCTCCTTCACGGGGAGCTTGATCAGGTAAAATCGTCATAATCCCTTCACGCTTTTTCAGTGCTTTCAATAATCCCATAATACCTTTTGGGTCGGTTGCGAAGGCCTGACCTCCAAACATTTCACGTGCTTGTAATACATAACGATCGATCTGTTTAAACTTAGCAGGCTGGTACATGCCAAATGCAGGGTAAGTCATTTGTATCCAGTGCCAACAAAACTCCCAGTTCCCCAAATGTAAAACAGCAATAATTAAGGGTTTATCTTGCGCAATAACATCATCGATCAACGACTGGTTAACTACACGGGTCATTTTTGAAGCTATATTAGATTTTTCGCCTAACCATGCTGTTGCGATTTCATGAGTCAAATAAGCGTTTTGCCGTAGGAAATCTCGTATATGCTGATTGATTTCAACCTGAGAAAGCTCGGGATAGGCTATTTGTAAGTTTTTCCTGACTATTTTGGTCGCTTTGCCATTAATAAGATAATTAAAATAGCTGAAAAACCAACTAATGTATCGGCTCACACTTTGAGGTAACCAATAGGTGAGACGCAGCAAAGCAAGCAGTAGGGCACCTTTAATCTGAGTACTTTTTCTATCGCGATAGGCCAATGAAATTCAACCAGTTATTGTATTTTAGTGTTATTTAAAAAACTATCAGAGTGATGCAAAGCACTAATCATGTTTATTCAGGCTCATCATTAACGCTTTTAGCTCTGCAACTTCCGCATGTAAAGCCTCAATTTGAGCGCGACTTGCTGGTTCACCACCTTCAGCAGACTCACCATGAGATTCAGCCCTGAATGCTTCATGCTCTTGCGCCATAACTTCGAGTACGGTTCCGACCATCATATTGAGAAAAACAAATGCAGTAAAGAAAATGAAAGTTAAATAGAAGATCCAACTTAAGGGATAAAGCTCCATCGTTTCATACATTACATCCGTCCAATCCTCGAATGTGGCCACACGAAATAAGGTGAGCATTGCAATAGACACATCTCCCCATAAAACAGGATTAATATCTTCAAACAATATACTGCCTACTGCGGCGTAGATATAAAAAATAACAAACATTAGCAGTACAATATATCCCATGCGAGGCACGGCTTTGATCAGTGCGTTAATTAAAAGACGTAACTCTGGAATTATCGAAACTAAGCGTAATACTCTAAACACACGTAAGAGTCTTGCGAGTAAAACTCCGGAACCACCTGATGGCACCAAGCTACCAATGACAATAATTGTGTCGAATATATTCCACCCATTGGCAAAGAAACGTCGAAAACTGTTGGTTGCGGCATAACGTATAACAATTTCAATCACAAAAAATACTGTAATGCTGTAATCCAGTAATGTGATGATGTTAACCACACTTTCCGGTAATTCATGAGTTCTTGCCCCGATTAATAGCGCCGAAACAATAATCACCGTGATCACAAGTGATTGAAATAATTTACTGGAATTAATGGCTTCGAGCCGAGATAAAGACACTGTTCTTAAACTAGCCATTGCTGAATGGATCTCAAATTATGATGGAAGCGGATGATAATAAAAAAAGACGGAGAGGGCAAAATCTATTCAAGTTCTGAGATAGTTTTTAAAGGCTTTGTCTTTAGTACAAAGACACAAAATATTTAGACATAAACATAAAATACCCGATAACAACCAAGTTAGTTATTATCGAGTTTTTCTCGTTAACCACTAAAATTTAGTCAAACTTTATATCTAAGGTACTAAATTTAAAGCCTTTTTTACTATTTTTTTGGATTAAGCCTTCTTTAGGATAACCTTCAACACCACGTAATGTTTCATCCAACTTATCCAGTTCAGCCACTTGATCACATAACTGCTCAGCACGAACCTTTAATCCCCCAGCATTGTCTTCAACATATTTTTCTATATTATGTTCGAGGTTTTCCATACGAAACTCTAAATCTTCAAGCTCCTCACTATCTCCAGACAACACACTTGACAAGACGTTACCCATTATTTTTCCTGAATATTTAGTAACTGCAGTTTCAATCAACTGGGCAAACTCTTCATCAAAAGCTTTTTCAATGGAAGTCTCTAAAGCTTCAACATTGACAAATTCATGATTAATATTTTGCTTTAATTTAAGAGATAGTCTTTCTATCGGTTGAATTAAGTCTTTTTGAACTTGCACATCATCCGCAAATAACTGTGCCATAACCATTGAAGTGGTTTTTAACCCTAACTCCATACCATCAACCGCAATTTCTGCAATTTGTGGCACCATTTGGCGAGCATTTTTTTCAAAAGCAACTGAAGCCTTTATCTGTTTATCATCTAATCCAACTTGTTTGTTATTGATTAACAAATTATTACCTGCAAACTCTAGCTTTTCACCACTGGATTTCGAAAATATCACCCCATTTTCTACAACATTGATATTATAATCTGTCGAGTAGTGGCAAACATTAGACTCCGCAGCCACACCAGATATCACCCCACACAATAGCGTAGTTAACATAACTTTACGCATTTTCTATCCTCCAAAGATATTTAGACCCTTACTATGACGCTTACAATATCCCGAAAGTCGGAAAATATCACACAAGGATGTAAGCAACTGTTACAGACTTTTCACCTACCATAAAAAAACGCGCAAAAAGCGCGTTCTTATCAATGACTAAAGCGCTAATACTATTGTTGAGTTGCATTCAGTCCAGACAAAGTTTTAATCGCACCTTCAATACGATCGACTCCAGCCAACTTAGTAGAATCTAACTTATAACGCTTATTCACCAAAAATACTGGCGTACTCGCAATTTTATGCTTCATTGCATATTGCTTTGATGATCTTAACTGAGTGTTTAACCAGTAAGATTTAGCAATATCATCATAGGCTTTTTCTTCTACCCCTAAATCAAGAAAAAAGCTTTTCATATCATCTTCATCTTTAAAATGTCTCTTTTCAACATGAAGCCGATGAAAAATTTTCCCATGACTTTGCTCCAAAATACCTAATTTTTCACCAATATAATAAGCTTTTACATAAATTTTCCATGATGGGCGTAACTCTAAAGGAATTTTTTTCACTTTTAAGTTGGGGTTGTTTTTCTTAAGTTCAGTAACAAAACCTTCCATTGAATAACAGGCACCACAAGCATAATTAAAAAACTCTTCAACCATCGGCTCATCACTAGAGTCAGCAGCGGTAATGACATAATCTTCACCAGCAACATAACCATTTTGTTGTGCATTAACTCCAGAAGCCAAAACTCCCATAAAAATGCTTAAAAATACGCCCCAAAAGCGCTTATTTATTATCATAACAACCTCATTTACTTTATCTAATTAATTATTCTACTGTTACAGATTTTGCCAGATTACGCGGTTGGTCAACATCTGTGCCGCGAATGACCGCAACATGGTATGAAAGCAACTGTAATGGAACCGTAAATACGATTGGCGCAATATAATTACCAATTGTCGAACAGTGAATAATTTTTAACCCAGTATTTTCAGAAATCTCGCTCGCCTTGTCTGCAAAAACGTATAATTGACCACCACGCGCACGCACTTCTTCCATATTCGACTTTAATTTTTCAATAAGTTCATTGTTTGGTGCAACCACCACCACAGGCATATCTTGATCAATCAAAGCTAATGGACCATGTTTTAGTTCACCTGCAGCATAAGCTTCAGCATGAATGTAAGAAATTTCTTTAAGTTTAAGTGCACCTTCCATTGCGATAGGGTACTGCTCGCCACGTCCTAAGAATAAACAGTGCTGTTTTTCACTAAACTCTTCAGCAATCTGCTCAATTAATCCATCCATAGTAAGCGCTTGATTAATTTCTGCTGGTAATTGACGTAACTGAGTAACAATCTCAGTGATTTCCTTCTCTTCAAGCGTCTTTTTAGTTTGCGCCAGTGCAACTGCCAACATCAATAAACCAGTTAACTGAGTAGTAAATGCCTTCGTTGAAGCTACCCCAATTTCAGCACCAGCTCGAGTCATAAATGCCATATCAGATTCACGTACTAAGGATGAACCAGGAACGTTACAAATCGTTAAGCTCGCCATAAACCCTTGCTTTTTAGCCACTCGCAAAGCAGCTAAAGTATCCGCTGTTTCACCGGACTGTGAAATGCTGATAAACAACGAGTTAGGAACAACTACCGTTTTACGGTAACGATACTCACTCGCAATCTCAACCTGACAAGGAATACCAACCATCGATTCAATCCAATATTTAGCAACCATCGCCGCATGAAAGCTCGTTCCACAGGCAATAATTTGTACGGATTCTGCTTTAGCTAGCAACTCTGGAGCTTTGTTACCAAAAGACTCAACGATCACTGTGTCATTTAATAAACGACCTTCTAAAGTGTCATTTATTGAAGAAGGCTGCTCATAAATTTCTTTCATCATAAAATGACGAAACTGACCTTTATCTCCGGCGTCATGCTGCACACTAGACTCTTCAAAATCGCGCTCGATTAATTGGCCATCAGGTGCAAGAATTTTCACCTCACGACGCGTTACTTCAGCAACTTCACCTTCTTCTAAAAACATAAACTGTCGAGTAACAGGTAGTAATGCTAATTGATCAGAGGCAATAAACATTTCCCCAATCCCTTTACCAATAACTAAAGGACTCCCTGAACGTGCCACAACTAAACGGTCTGGATTTGCTTTTTCCATTACTACGGTGCCATAGGCACCATCTAATAATTTAGTCGCTTTTAAAACAGCTCCCAATAAATCATCAGTATTTTTTCTTTCGCGTTCAATTAAATGTGCCATGACCTCTGTATCGGTATCAGAAGAAAATGTGAAACCTTGAGATTTTAATTCTTCGCGTAATGACTCATAGTTTTCAATAATTCCATTGTGAACAATAGCTATACCATCATTGGAAAAGTGAGGGTGAGCATTAGATTCATTTGGCTCACCATGAGTAGCCCAGCGAGTATGCGCAATACCAATATTGCCATCAATAGGCGACTCTTCAATCGCTTTTTTTAGCTGAGAAACTTTACCAACTCGACGCAAACGCGTAATTTCTCCATTTTGAATAACAGCTAAACCAGCAGAGTCGTAACCTCTGTATTCAAGGCGCCGTAAGCCTTCTACTAAGATTTCAGCGATATCCCTTTGCGCTACTGCGCCAACAATTCCACACATTTATGAAAACTCCTGATCTAAGACTGTTTGGTTGGACGTTTCCAACCATCAATTTGTTTTTGTTTAACGCGGCTAAGGCATAGCACGTCATCATCAATATCTTTTGTCACTGTAGTTCCAGCGCCGACAGTCACGTTTTTGCCGACTTTGACAGGTGCGATCAACTGAGTGTCAGATCCAATAAAAGCGCCATCTTCAAT
>JAUIHB010000279.1 GCA_030432465.1 Gammaproteobacteria bacterium | reverse complement strand
AGAAGTCTGTGTCCGTTTGCAATACTGCACGAATATTTAAGGCTTGCAATAAATGAACAATTTTTGCGATTTGAGGGCTCAATCTTTCATAATCAGCCCCTAGTAAGCGCAGGCTTTCTTCTAGTCTAGGTTTTTTGTCATCAGACAAATCTACCGACTCTTCTATCGCCTCTGTAATCAACCCATTAATACTTTCCAATGAATTTTCTTCAGAAACATCTATATCGCCCTGATACATGGCGAGAGCCAAAGCACCGATAACTTTTGGCCGGAGAGGAGCTTCAACCCGTGCTGTCCTTAAAATTCGACTGAGTTCAATTGCAGCATCAATAAATTCTGCAACATCTGGCACATCAACTTCCGTTGTTGCATCATCCGCTGCCAATGCAACATCAATTTCTCTTCTAGTTGGAATGGTTGTTATCTCATAACCTCTGGATAACAGTGGTTTCCATTCAGTTCCCTTGAGATATCGAACTTCTACAGCGAAGCCATGATTCTCCTCCCCAGCTGCACCTACAGCAAATTTAACCGTGTACGGTGAATTTGCATTAATAGTATTCGCATAGTCGACAGCTTCATCAATGGCTTGCTGAATTTTGTCCGAAGTATTTTTAGCTTCAATTACTACAGTAGGTAAACCGGCTTTAACCAGCAAAAAATCAGGTCTTTCAAGACCCAACCCAATGTCTTTGAAATGATCTACAATTTCTTGTTCTTCGAGGATTTCACCGCCTTTTGCAGGGTGACTAATTTTCCACCCCCTCTTTTTAGCTTGTTCCCTGAGATAGTATCTAGCGCGACTCTCTGCGCGTTTTTTGCTCATTATTTATCCTGTAACTTTAAAATTAGTAATCGGTGGAATTGTACGCTTATTTGCAACCTAACGCTCAATTGAAACGCGCGTGTTTTGCGTCGTTTTTCCAATGTCTTGTTATGTCTAACTACCAAAATTTCCACCATGCTTTCTGCTCTTTTATACCTAAACAGTAGTTGCGAAACATATCTTGAACTTCTTCGCTTGGAATATTCTCAGTCAATAAAATATCGGTTTGTTTTGCATAACTCTCAGATTCGCGATTATTCTTACGTATCACTAAGCGTTGATAAAGATCATCTATTACTCTCCAATCATCGTGAGCAAGAGCTTCATCTTCAGTAAATCTGCGCCTTAACCGCTGATACCGATCGACATCTCCATCAAGTCTGATGTATAGCTCCATTTGTTCTTTTGAGATCATCGATTCTTTCCAACATAACGCCCGGCTAATTGGCGTGCTACCGGAGCGACGCGTTGTGCAATAATGAGCGGAAGCGAATGCACAAAAGCGGCGTGGAGGTAGCACGTCCGATTGAGCCGCTTGTTAGGTTTTACTACGCCCAACCCGACCCTCCACACTTGTAACACTGACCAGCTGCCCCACCATCACCGTTACAAACTGGACAAATACCTTTATTGGCACTGTAACCATATGTTTGCTCAGGTTTATTCTCTGACAAACTACTTACGACAGGCGTACTTTTTACGGTATCTCTTTCAGTTTTCTGAGCGTTTTTTATAGCTACGTTTGTGATTAGATCTTGAGCTTCTGATGAATGATGCTTTAGGAAGCCAACGACCCATTTTGTAGATACTGCCTTTCCTTTATGCTCCGAAGTCAATTGGCCATTTCGGTGCTTATAAATTACAGGATAATTCTTAAAATTAGGCTGCTCTAACTCTAGGAGAACTTTCGTATATACCCCCAAAGGAGTGAATTTTAGTAGACCTCCCAATAAGCGAACCTCTATTGAGCATCGCTTGGCTTCATCCTCGATTTCGTGCTTGAGCTTAGCCAGCGCATCTTCCCTGACATAGTAGCTTTCATAATCTTCCCACATGAACTATGCCCCCTGAAAACCTAACGCTTGGCTCAACGGCGAAGCACACAGTGCTGAGTCCGGCACGCGTAGCGTGCGAATTGCCGCCACTTGTTATACATTTTCAATAATTCCAGTATCTTTACCGTCAAGGCTTTTAGTATTCTTCTCTTGCCAATATTTCTCTACGCCTTCTCGGCCTCTTTTATCGGCCCACTTTCTCAGTGTTGGTCTTTCACCTACTAAATCATAGAAGGGCACCGCATAGCCACATGATGTTTGGACTAGCTCCAAGTTGAGCTCAAATATCTGACGTGCCCCGCTGTATTCGGGAAATAGTTTTACATGCCTACACCAATCGTTATCTCTAGGGTGAATAACATTCGCTTGGCCATACAACCTCAATATAAGTGGTTGTTTATCAAATGAGCAGAACATTATGGTCATTCGATTGTTTTCTAGAATGTGGGCAGCAGTTTCATTCCCGCTTCCAGTAAGGTTAAGCCACGCCACTTTGGAATTATTTATTACTCTAAAGCTATCCATACCTTTCGGGGAAACATTTACCAAGCCTTCACTTGCGGCAGTACTGACAAAGAAAATATGTTGGTTCTTAATGAACTCAATATGCTTTTCAGTTAAAGCTTCAAATTTTTCTGCCACATAGCCTCCTTATGTATAACTATTTAGCATTTATGTTGAACATCAGTCCGTTCAATATAAATGCCTGTTGGACTGTACCGCGCTGGCACAGAGGTTAATACTTTATTTATGGATTTTGTTTGCTAAGTGAGAAGGCAGGTTGAGCCATGTATGGCTGACAATTCTTTTTTGCGCCCTTTCTTGGCGAGTTTATTCCATCAATAATGTCTATTTATGCTGCCTAAGATGCCATGTTTTTTGTCTTAGCGCAAGCGAGTCTCCACAGCAGTTAACTGCGTATAAAAACGACTGCGCCTTCCTGTTATTTCGTCAACCGGGCTGCCAGTGCCATCGGACTGTCGCCCCAACAAAGCACCAATGATGCTCGCCGCATTGCGGGCAAGCCGGTGGCTCGGTGATTTTTGTCTTTTCTTTGGCTGGCTCAGGTGATTGTAATATAAAAATGACTGTCCACGATTATTGTCCTAAGCGATTGATTTGACAGCTACCATGACAGACGAAGTAGATGAGACGACTGATTAATTTTAGGTATCGCCCACCTCGGTGAGCGAAAGATTAGTTTTACTTATTGACTCGAGAACGGCTCATATGTGTTAGCAGTTTTTACACCTTTTCCTGTTGCTTCTTATATTCGGCAATCCTCTCTTCATCTGCTTTTCGCTGAGCCTCACGGTCTTTTGATGTGTAAGTATTAACGTGTAATTTTTTAGATGAAGAGTTAGTCATTCTTTCAAATTGTTCTCTGAGCTTCTTTAAATCTCCTGCCATTTTATGCAGAGGATCGCCGCCTCCAATTTCTGTAATTCCTTTTAGTTCTGCAAAATCAATGGTTAACTCATTGGAGTAATCATTACCTTCAACATCGGTATAAGAAACAACTATTTTGAAAAATGGGGTAAAAATATCATCACCTTCAAGCTTTCCTTTTAGCTCAAAAAAACTAAACAAAAAACTATCTACTTTTTGATTAATTCCTAACGAGTGCATGCCGTTAGAAAAGATATGAAGCTTTAAAAAATGATCCACGATTACATTTTCACCTTCGGAAATTTCAGCTCCGTTTTTATCAATAAACTTGAAATTTACATTTCGAGCAATGCCTTTTCCTAGGTTACTCACATTAATCATCATCAAATTAAATGATATATCACTATTTTTAAGAGTTACTGAAACACTAGGTCTAATATTTTCTTTTCTAAGGGAGTTAACTTGCTCTATTTGGGCTTCTCTTAAGTACCAAGTTTCTTTAGCTAAGATGAATGTTAAAACAGCTATAGCAACAGTAGCTAAAGCAGATACCCATGAGGATAATGAGTCAGCAGTTAGAATTGAGGATAATTGAATTTGGCTACCTGCCACCATTCCAAGTATGAAAATTAGCGGAGCACTTACAAGCCCGATAACTGACACTAAAGGAATCAAACTTCTCTCATTTTTCCGTTTACTCATAGCTTTCCTTAAACTGCTAACAGCCTATTATATGCAATAAATCTCATTAATATTCAAACGAGCGTTTAACTGCATGTCGATTTTTTGATTGTTATCAAATACTTACTTAACTTCACGGTTATGTCAACTGCGTATTTAATAAAATACGCAGCAATTAAATACAAGTACACTTTTTATTCCTGTTAAAAATCAATAGGTTACAAAAATTAATCATCTCAACAACAAAACCATTAATTTTTACAGGCGCACCTTTATTATATTCATTGCTTTTTTGATCCCATGAAAATAAGCATGAATCTTTCGTGCTTTCGATAATGTAATATTCATCAATTAGCATGTTATTTTCTTGCTTTTAATTGTTTCCATATTATTAATCGAAAGTAATATCACTATTCCATTCTGATGCTTTAAAAAAGCGAATACCTTTTGGATTTACGGACATTATTGCCTCTTTAATACTTTGATGGATAATTATGGTTGATGTGTTTTCAGCTAATTCAAATATTAATCGCTTTCTTAATTCAAACATGGCTAATGTTTTTTCATCTAGCACTAATTTATCTATTCCAAATATATCCCCATCATCATATAACTCAAGTTCAGATTTTTCTTTATCTAAACAAGATATTCTGTTCCATATATGAACGAACCAATAATCATAAATTTCAGAAAAAGGATCTTTGGGATTGCGGACTACGGCTGGAACAAGCTGAATACCGTAAATATCGAGTGGAGCAAGCACGTCAAATAAACGCTTTGATATGACTGGCTTTGGAAGTTTATGGTAGTCAACCCATTCGGGAGTTTGAGGAACAGGCTCTCCAAGTCGAAGTTTAACAGGGGCTTTATATTCTACTGGTTTGCCCAATCCAAAGTCTCCACTTTTTTCATCCCAAGAAAATAGTGGTTGTTTATCATTGTTTTCCCTTTCAATAATGTAATACTCATCAATTAGCATGTTATTTTCCTGCTTTTAATTGTTTCTATATTATTAATCGAAAGTAATATCACTGTTCCATTCTGATGCTTTAAAAAAGCGAATACCTTTTGGATTTACGGACATAATCGCTTCTTTAATACTTTGGTGAATAAGTATGACGGAAGTTTTTTCAGCTAATTCAAAAATCAATCGTTTCCTTAATTCAAAAAATCCGAGAGTTTTTTCATCGAGTACTAGCTTGTCAATTCCAAATATGGATAGTCCACTTTTCGATATATCTAGTTCCGATTTTTCTTTATCCAAGCAGGAAATTTGGTTCCATATGTGGACAAACCAATAATCATGATATTCTGAAAAAGGATCTTTAGGGTTTTTAACTTTGGCAGGAATAAGTTGAATTCCATATATATTTAGCGGTGCTAGTATGTCATAAATAAGTTGTGACACGACTGGTTCGGAGGCTTCATGGTAATCAATTAAGTTTGGTGTTGTTGGTATTGGCTCTCCTAAGCGAAATTTAACAAAACCATTAATTTTTACAGGTGCACCTTTACTATATTCATTGCTTTTTTGATCCCATGAAAATAAGCATGAATTTTTAGTGCTTTCAATAATATAGTATTCATCAATCAGCATATTACTTTCCTACTTCTAAAGAGTTAGATTTTTGTGGAATTATCCCCGTTTTTTTGCTT
>JAUIHB010000278.1 GCA_030432465.1 Gammaproteobacteria bacterium | reverse complement strand
AAGCTCGATTAATTGAGAAAAAAGCTTCTCTCTTTGCTTTAATAAAGGTTTTAAATTATTAAGATAGCTAGAAATCCTTTCTCTGAATGTCTGTTCAAATTTTGATGAAATAGCTAAAAAGCTATCCTTAGTGGTAATTACCTTTTCTTCACGAAGCAGCTTTTTCGCGGTTAAAAATGCTAAAACTTGGAATAAGCCTTTAAAACCACCAAAACGAATATTTAATCTTTCCAATGCCTGATAATCTGGCCAACCTTTAAAAAATTGATTAAGCAGGTTTGCATTATTTAAAAGTAATAATCTGGCCACACCATGCACATGTGCATTCAATGCAGCCTGATGAGATGGATACTGGTTAATTTCAACATGAGTTTCACAGTCTTTCAGTCCTTGGAATACCCTGATATTTTGGTTATTCTGTTGTTCAATTTTTTCCACTTCGAATATATCGACGGGCCATACAACAATCTTTTGATTTGAATAGCCTGATTGGTTTTGTCTAGGCTGTTTCTTAAGTTTCTGTTTTAGCTCAGACAGGGAGCTTAATGCGCCTTTATTAGATTGAGTGTTTGTACCAAGTACCTTATATTTCATCGTCAGATGACTTTCTAAGCTATCAGGCTCAAAATCCTGAGCATTAACCTGTATTCCAGCAACTTTCTGTAAAACATGGGCCAACTCATCTAAAAAACGCTTATTTTTTTTATCTATATTAATTAAAAGTGCATAACATTCATTCGCTGTTTCAGATAATGGAATCAGTTTTTTTCTAAATGTTTTTGGTAAAGTTTTTATTGCCGCAAGCGTTTTCTCTTCTAAATACCCTGGTACTAACCAATCAAAATCTCTATCAGTAAACTGACTTAACATATTTTTTGGAATTTCTACACTCACTCCATCATTTTCACTTCCCGGAGAAAAACAATAACTTAAGTTTAACTCGACCCCTTTCACTATTAGTGTTGACGGATAAGCCTCAGGTAATGCCGCTTCATTTTGTGTTAGCTCATTTAATGTAAAACTTAGTAATTGGTTTCGATTCTTAAAATCTTTTTTTAACCAACGCTTAAGACTAATAAAACTGACTATATGCTCAGGCAAAACTGATGCATATTTTTCTGCTAAAGACGCCTTATCAATTCTTATATTGTTAAGTCTTTGCTTTTGCTCTTGCTCTTCAAGTTGTAATAGTTTTTCACGATTGGCTTTAATAAAAGGAAAGTCCTGAAATAATTGATCACTTGCTAATCCATCCATTAAAAAACAATTCCTTGAACGTTCAATATCTACTGTTGAGTAATTCATTAAACGGTTAACGGCTATTGGTAAACCTAATAAAGTAATATTAGCGTATGCCATGACTTGACCGTTCTTTTTTCTCCAATGCACATCTTTGTAACTATGCTTTAACAAATGGGGTGCTGCACTTTCAATCCATTCTGGTTGAATTTCTCCATTCATTCTTGCATAAAATTTTTCAGTTTCTATCATTTCAGCTGATAGCAACCAGCTTTTTTTCTGCTTAAAGTACAATGAGGAAGGATGCAGCCACACTTTTAGGCCTCTTACGCCATGATAATAAACATCTTGTGAGCGTTGAAAAATATGTGATATAAACCCAGGTATCATTGCCTTATGAACTTCATCAGGATGTATTGCTGTAGAATTAACTTTGGTTCCTAAAGCTTCAACAGCTTCTTTTAACTGATAATAAACCCGTCTCCATTCGAGATAGCCTAAGAAATTAATTAAATTTTTAACACACCACTTTTTAAACGCACTAGAAGTAAGCTCCGCTTTCTTTGCTGATAAACAACGCCATAATTCGATAGCCGTTAAAATATCTGAACCACCTTGATTGTACTGCTGGTGTAGTTGATCCGCTTTTTGTTGTTTATCATGAGGTCTTTCTCTTACTTCTCTAACGCACATGAGAGAACATAAAATCAGCATTTCATCAACCGCCGTTAACTGCTTATCAACTAAAATTCTCGCCAGTTGAGGATCCGCAGGGACTTTAGCCATTAACTGTCCAATTTGAGTAATGTCTCTTTTCTCATCCAACGCGCTTAATTCAAATAAACTATTAAATGCTACTTTCCAAGCCCTTTCATCGGGTGACTCTACAAAGGGGAATTCTTCAATTTGTTTAACCTTCATAGCCTTTAGTTTCAATACCACCCATGAAAGGTTAGTACGTTTAATTTCAGGTGAAGTAAACTCTTCTCGTAAGTTATAGTCCTCTTCGCTATATAGACGAATACAAATACCGGGAGCAATTCGCCCACAACGACCTTTTCTTTGATCTGCACTGGCTTTAGAAATTTTTTCAATTGGTAATTGTTGAATTTTATTTCTTTGACTAAATCGACTAATTCTTGCAGTGCCAATATCAATCACAAAAATAATACCAGGCACGGTCAATGATGTTTCAGCCACATTTGTTGACACAATTACTTTACGCTTATTACTTTGTGCAAATATTTTTTGTTGTTCAGTAACACTCAATCGTGCATATAAGGGAAGTATTTCAAGATTAGGAATTTGTGCTTGTTTTAATTGTTTTGTTACCGATCTAATTTGTCCTTCACCGTCAGCAAAAATTAAAATGTCACCTGAAGATTCACTGCAACATTCATCTACAGCATTGATAACAGCAATTATAAGGTTATCTTCTTGCGGATCTTCCGTTTCTTCGACTTCTCTATATCTGACTTCAACTGGATAACTACGACCTTCCACGGTGACAATCGGCGCTTGATTAAAGTGCTTAGAAAAACGCTCCGGATCGATAGTGGCCGAAGTAATAATAACTTTTAAATCTTTTCTTTTATTCAGAATGTTTTTTAAAAAACCTAACAAAAAATCAATATTAAGGCTTCTCTCATGCGCCTCATCAATAATAATAACTTCATACCGACTAAGTAGTGGATCTTGCTCAACTTCAGCTAATAAAACACCATCAGTCATTAGTTTTATTTGCGTTTCACCTGAGTACTTATTAGCAAATCGAATCGAATAACCTACTGTAGTACCCAATTCACATTCAGTTTCATCAGCAATTCTTTTAGCAACACTGGTTGCTGCAACTCGCCTAGGTTGCGTATGTCCAATAATGCCGCGCGCACCTAATCCAGCTTGTATACAAATTTTAGGCAACTGCGTTGTTTTACCACATCCAGTTTCGCCAGCGACAATAATCAGCTGATGACTATTTAACAGATTAATTATTTCCTGCGCATGATTAGCAATTGGCAACTCATTATCTAACTGCGTATTAATTTGGCCTAGCCTATCTGTATTTAAAATAGTTTTCTTTTCTGACTCAGCACATAAAACCTGAAGTTTTTGCTCAATGCTGTCTGCATTTTTTTGCTGCTGTTGCCGCTGCTGCAAACTTCTCTTTAGCGAAATAATTCTACCTAAATCGCGAGTTTGGTATTTTTTTAACTGAGATATGTCTATAAACATGCTTTTTTCTTTAAATCATTCATTAAAATTACTATTAAGGCGAACACAAATTAATCAATTATTTAATCATTTTACCTTCACCCAAAAAAAAACCTGCTTACGCAGGCTTTTTTAACGATTAACACGTAAATCAGCTTTGCCAAAACGAATGTGGTGCTCTAAGTTCGCCTAAAAAGTCAGCTACAGGTCGATAAAAGTCTTTATCTTCCCAATACCCTGTATGGCAAGCAGGATTCCAAGAAGTAGCCGCACTACCCACGTTGATTTCAAAATCGCCGTGTACATAAGTATTAAAATCATCTGAAAGCCCTTTTAAGGGGTATGCAATGATATCGTCTTTATCATAAAAATTGTACCAGCGAGCACGTTTTTTCAAATCAACATCAAGTGCCCCCCCAACAATATCACATGGCTGACCAAGTAATGAATGAGCAGCTTCCATAGCATAAAGCCCCATAGGATTACCAAAAGTAACATATCCCACAAGTGTTTTAAGACCTTCGAAGTTATTCGGCAATGAATTAGATAACTGAGTCTCTCGCATATAATGCGACATCATTACACCACCGTAGGAATGAGCTAATATAACCAACGGAGTATCATTCACATCAACTCGACGGTGAGAAGCAAATTTGCGTAAACCATCTTTAATTCGATTGTTAATAGCTTCATAGATCTCTGTGCCCGGCGTATATAATAAAGCTAGCGCTTGGGTATCGGTCATAATTTGACGTAAATTCTGATAAGCCAAATCGCCTTTATAATTTGCTTTTTGTCTAAATTCAGCCAGTTGGTCTTTAACTAAATCGCCCCAATATATTTCATGAAACAGCAAATCGTCTTCCATTCGCCCATCGCCACCTTTAACATATTCTTCAGTAATACGATGCTTTAGCTCAACCGAATAGTACTCTTCTTCACTACCTAATCCATGAATAACTGCTATTGCAAGCCTCTTCATAATTGCCCCTCTTTCTACAATTAGTATCTTTTTAATCCAAACTTATCATAGAATAATAGACACAATTAAGCCAGTGGGAAAAGCACTTAAATTGGCTTAAATTCTAATTATTACGTCTCAATCTACATAATATAAGCAATTGATAAGGTTAGTGATTTTGTTACAAGTGTTTAACAATAAATAAATGTGAATGTTTTGCAAACATTTATTTAAGCCTTAAATACATATATCCAATCAGTCAAAGACTTTCAAGGTTCCCCCTACTCACTTTAATAACTCATCCAAAGTTAGAGCATAACTTGATGAAAATAACTCCAAAAAGTGGCGTACTTCGGGTTGGTCATTTTCATCCAATTTACCTTTAATTTCTTCGGCGGCTTTAGAGAACTCAGAATTTCCAGCGAATACTTCGAGCTGACATTTAATATAAGCAGAAATTGTATCCGCAGATTTAATGATTAAATGATGCTGCTTAGGTATCTTCTCCGAAATAATAACTGACTCAAAATCTTGTTTAAGTTCATCTGGAAGCAAATTCAGGAGTTCATTCTCAGCCTGTTTTTCTATTGATTTATAAGCTTGAGTAATTTCTTTGGAATGATATTTTATCGGGGAAGGCATATCACCAGTAATAACTTCGCTACAATCATGATATATCGCTGCTACGACGATAGCGTTTACATCTAGCTCGCCACCATAGTAGCGATTTTTGATGAGTGCCAAAGCGTGTGAAATGGTAGCTACCTCCCAGCTATGCTCCATCACATTTTCAACCACAGTATTTCGTTTCAACCCCCATCGCTGAATCCAACGGATTTTACTGATATAAGCGAAAAAGTGACTTTTCATATATTTATTCCTATGCTGGCACTTTAAGAATATTTCATTAACCCAGAAACAATAAAGTCGTATGGGCGGCTTAAGAGCCTATTAGATTAACGGAATACCATCAAATTATCATCATGAGAAATAGTATGTTTTGAGAAAAGAACAGCTAAGACTATAAACTGTAGCTTCTTGAAGGAATTAGAAAAGAGATATATTTTCTCAGACAATAAAAAAGCCGTTAAATAAATTTAACGGCTTTTAAATTAATGGCGGAGTGGACGGGACTCGAACCCGCGACCCCCGGCGTGACAGGCCGGTATTCTAACCAACTGAACTACCACTCCACACTAAGTAAC
>JAUIHB010000277.1 GCA_030432465.1 Gammaproteobacteria bacterium | reverse complement strand
GAGGGATATTAGTTGTTGCTGGTGGCTTATAGCGCCATGTATTGACAGTATTTAATTTTCCTTTCTGCTCGCCTTCGGCTTCAAAGACTAATTTTTCACTGGTCACGTAACCTACACCTTGAATAAATGCTCCTTCGACCTGCCCAATATCTAACGCTGGGTTAAGGCTCCATCCCATATCGTAAGCTAAGTCCGTTCGAATAATCTTAACTTCACCAGTTAAAATATCCACTTCAACTTCGCTGCATGCTGCGCTATAGGTAAAGCCGCAAAATGAATCCACTTCCCCACCAATTTCATCACCAGACAATTCAATTCCTGGAATTGCTTTTTGTAATTCTTTTGGTTTATAAATCATATTAGGTATAGGCGTTGTTCCGCCAGGAATTTCAGCATTAAAGCTTTCAATTAAACTCACTCGTTTGCTATAAGCCATAGCAATCAAATTTTGCCAAACTAATGTGTTGGGTATTGTTGATGTTGCAGCCCATCCCTCCTCACCATAGTTCCAAAAATCAATACCAAATTGTCGACACCAATCATTACCTTTTTCTTTAAGCATCAAATAACCAAACTCAGTTAGTCGAGTTCGTAGTCTTTCACAGGTTTGCTTAACAGCTAACCCGTTATATGCAGTTCCCGTAGATCCACCTGTACTCGTTGGGTTAGGAATAATATCGGTTTTAGCAAATTGGATTTGAATCATATCCATTGGAATATTTAAAATATAAGAGGCTATTTGCTCTAGCTTGGTAACCATTCCTTGCCCCATATCAACACCACCTTGGTTTATAATAATGGAGCCATCACTAGAGTAGACAGAAACTACGGCACTCGCTTGCTCTAACTGAACTAAGTTATAACCAGAACCATATTTGACGGGCAGCATATAAATACCGCGTTTACGCCAGCGATTATTTTTATTAAATTCAGCGACTGATTTTTTTCGTTTTTCAAGTTCAGAAATATCTTTTAAATAATGCCAAACATCACGAATATAACAGTAACTTAATGCTTGACCGAATGGTGTCACGTCACCACGCTGATAAAGATTTTTTTCTCGTACTTCATCAGCATCCATACCGATTGAAAACGCAGCGTCATCAATCGCATTTTCAGTAATCAACTTTCCTTGAATGTCTCCAAAAGATCTAAATGCTGTATTAGGAGCCGTATTAGTTCGGCAAACATCTAGCGTACTTTGAAAGTTTTCAACTTTATAAGCATTATCAACTCTTAATTGAATACAATTAGATACGATATAAGAGCAATCATAAAAAGCCCCACCATCACCATAAAAATTGACATCAAGACCTCTAATTATTCCTTTATCTTTGGGGTTATTTTTTCCGTCATCGATGGCTATTTGATATTGCCCATAATAAGGATGACGTTTACCAATCATACTTGTGTCATTATCTCTTGGCATAATGAGTCGTACTGGCTTGTTCAATTTTTTAGCCGCAACAGCCGCAGCGCCAATAACAAATTTGGCTTGTTCAGTTTTTCCTCCATAGCCACCGCCTAACTGTCTTATGCCAACTTCGACTTGGTTATGCTCAACACCTAAAACAGATGCTGCAGTTTGATGCATTTCCATAGGGCTTTGTGAAGAAGGATGAAAAAGCAACCTTTCTGCTTCAATCGGTAAAGCAACGCAAGACTGAGTTTCCATATAAAAATGAATTTGCCCACCACAAGTTTGAGTGCTCTCAATAACTTGGCAATTACCACCGTTAAGCAACGCTTCTCGTGTGGATATTTTTTTATCCAGAGGATCTTTGTCCGTTGTTAACCAGCCAAACTGACTGTCATGTCGAATAATTTTCCAAATGTGGGTAACGAAAGAAGCACTTTTAGGCGCATCAGGAAAAATACTTCCTTTAGCTATGGCTTCGTCCAAACCAATGATTGGTTGTTGCCATTCTTCAGGCCAATCTACCGGTGAATATTGAACACATTTTTGAGTAATATAATCAGCAATTTCACTCGCTTTTTGTTCATTTTTAGCTATAGCTAAAGCTAAAGATTGCCCGACGTAACTCACTCTATGTTCTGCAAATATAGGTTGGTCAGCCCCCATACCTTGCAAGTTAACACCAGCTTTAGGTACATCTTTATCCGTAATTAAGTACATAAATTCTGGAAATTTTTTCTTTAAATAATCACTTAAATCTTCACAACTGATAAACTGTTTGTTCTCAGGATGAATAAATTGAAAATTAGCCAAGGCACTAAGACTTTGTACAAAAGCGCCATTAACCGCAGTCGGTGGTACTTCCATTTCATGGGTATAGCGAACCTGTCCAGATGTTTGATACAACGCCATTAATTTGACGTAAGGCTGAGACACAGGTGCTTTGTATGCTTGATTTTTATACGTTTGAACACCATCACTAACAGGCCATTTTCCCCAGGAAACTTCTCCTGCAGATTGCAGTTCTTTTGGAACAGATTTAGGATCCTGTATTAATAAACAGTGAATTATCGCTTTATAAACAAAGCCCAACACCAGCTCGATTCGATATTGATCGGTAAAACCTTCCGACTCAAGACCGGACATTCGCTTTTTCCAACGAGCTAGTTCACCTTCAACTTCATCCGCCAACGGCTTAGCAATTTTACTAAAACTATCAACACTTAGCTGAGTTCCACAAAGTAACTTTTCGGTTTTTTCTGCACGCCAAGGATAAGGAGCAATAGCACCAAAAGTTAAATTAACCTGCTCAATTGTATTTTTTTCCGATAAAGAAAAAATCGTAGTACTGTTAACAATACTGTGAGCGTTAACATCTCTTAACGCTACTTTTTGTGCAAGCACAGTGTCAGAAGAGTTAGGCAAAGTGATTTCATAATGTAATAAAACGATCTCATTACTCAATCTAGGATTAGCAACTATTTTTTCTAATAATTGATGTACCGAGTCTGTAGTTTTATCACCGCTATGTAAATTAACATAATGTATGTCAACATTGAGTGCTGATAAAACCGTAAATAAATCTGAAGGAAATGGTTCTCCTGTACCTTCAGCAATATGTTTTAATACCAACATTGAATTACCAGCGAGCGTCGCAGCATTCCTCACAATTGTACCTGCAGTACGATGCGCCATAAATTGTAGTGCATCCAATCCAGTTTTTTCGACAGGTTCATCACTGCCAATTAGTTGTGTTAAATACTCAAAAAATTCAGTGTAAGTTGTGCTAGCCCCTACTACATGTTTATTTTCCTGTTTTTTAATTCCTTTAAGTTCAGGAATTTCAGCTAGCGAAATTAAAACTTCACTATTAAGAAATTCTTGGTTATAAATACCAAAGGCAGTATTAGCATTAAGTAGATAGACACTTTTATTCTGTGCGGTATTCACTTGAAATAAGCGAATAAGTTCGTCAATTGTAACAGGAGAAAGCCAACTCTTATCCGCATTTTCAATCATGATATCTTTAGTAGCATTTTTTGCTGCATCAGGAAATGGAATATCGACATCTCTTCCCACTAACTGTGCTGACACTTGATCATCAAGCAGGCACTTCATACGTTTATCTTCATCTTCCTTACTCCAATCAACTGCAAATGTTTTCATGGCAGTTAATATCGGACGGTAACCTGTACAACGACAAATATTGCCATCAAAAGCTTCTTCAATTTGCTTTTTAGTTGGTTTAGGAGTATTGCTCAAAAAAGCCGACATATTCATGACAAAACCTGTCGAGCAATAACCACATTGAGAACCATTATTCTCTGCGAGCCGAAAAGCGACAGGATTAATACTACTATCAAAAATCTGCTTTAATAACTCATTGTCTTGTTTTTTCTCGCAAGGCGTATCAATAGCAGCTTTATAAAACTTAACAGCATTATCCTTGGCTTCGGTTATTTCTTGTGAATCTCTATGCTTTAATGGAACTCCTCCTCGGGAAGGAGCCAATACATGTTGAGGATTTTTAGGCGGAATTCGCGTTGCAGCTCCAGTACCTTCCACTGTAGTAACGGCAAGCCCTTGCAACGAACAAACAGGCCTTAAACAAGAATTAATTGATCGATGCATGGGCTTGTTTGTTTCTTTATTCCAATGAGACAAAATTACCGTGCATGCACCACAACCACCTTGTCCACAACCTTTTTTAGCACCACTTAAATTAAGCTGGGGACTTTTTAAAAAATCAATTAATAAAAGATTAGGATCAGGGTTATCTATGCTGATCAAATCGCCATTAAGAAAAAAACTTACACTATTGGAATTATTCATATTGATGTCCGTAACATTAATTATTATTCGAATAATAAAGATTAATCTACTCAGTAATTAAGAAAAAACTTTATATACGAGAGCTCTTTCAAGTATGTATCTACGCTTATTTTTATCAAAAATCATACATCAAAAATAATAAATGACAGACGCACTAATCTAATGACTTAAAAATAGCAGTCATTCACAATAAAAATTATTGATGTAGAATATTTAAATTTATATTTATAAAATAATTGCGAGGAGTTAATGGCAGGTTCAAAATGCCCATCCACTTATTTCCGCTACCCCATATCAATTTATTATAGGAAAGTGATGACTGATAGCTATAATTTTAAAAAACTAAATCGTTTTTTATATGAATATGAGATAGAAATAATAAAAAATACCTAATAAATAACCACAATATAATTAGCACTATTTTTTATTCTTTTAAAAGCAAAGATTAGTTAATAAAGTAAGGTGAGAAAATGCTGCCTATAAAACAGCATTTTCATTGTTACAGATTATATTTGAAAAGTAATATCTGAAAAGTATCGAACTATATCAAATATTCTATTACCGCTAATGTTGCATCTTTTGTCGTTACTTGACTTAAAGGATCCAAATCTCTGGTAAGTACACCATTATCAATTGCTTGATGCACCGCACTTTCTACAGCATCAGCTTCTCTTTGTAACTTTAACCAGCGTAGCATCATTGCTGCACTTAGTATCGATGCATAAGGGTTAGCTATTCCCTGTCCAGCAATATCTGGTGCGCTACCGTGTATTGGCTCGAATACACCACATGACTCTCCCAGTGAAGATGAGGCCAGCAATCCCATAGAACCAGCGAGTACACTAGCTTCATCAGACAAGATATCACCAAACATATTTTCTGTTAAAATCACGTCAAAGTGTGCAGGGTTTTGAATCATTTTCATAGCACAGGAATCTACAAGTTGATGCTCTAATGTGATTTCTGGATAATTTTCAGTGATATATTGGGTTGTCACTTCACGCCATAAGCGCGAAGTTTCTAATACATTAGCTTTATCAACCGAAGTAATTTTTTTCCCGCGTTGCATTGCAATTTCACAAGCTACTTTAGTTATACGAACAACTTCCTCCTGAGTGTATTTACATTCGTCAGTAGCATAATTTTCTTGTCGATTTTTCTGACCAAAATAAATACCGCCTGTAAGTTCTCTTACAACGATAAAGTCTACACCTTCTAGAACTTCAGGTTTTAAAGGCGATGCATGGAGTAATTTAGGAAAAACAGAAAGAGGTCTTATATTAGAAAAAACACCGAGATCCTTTCTTAATTTTAATAAACCTTGTTCAGGTCTTACTTTAGCTTTTGGATCATCCCATTTAGGCCCACCAATAGCCCCTAGAAAAACAGCATCAGCC
>JAUIHB010000276.1 GCA_030432465.1 Gammaproteobacteria bacterium | reverse complement strand
ACATACAAGCGGTTTTACCCGCTGATCCAGAAAGTATCAGCCGTGCTGATATCGTTCACAAACAAGAAGACTTCTCTGAGCAAAATCTGACAGCACAGGAAAAGTTACCAGACACAATATTAGGTGAAAAAAATTTACAAGAAAAAATATTAGATGAATTATCAATAGATGAAAAACCTGTAGAGCGCTTATCGGTAGAGAGTATTTCTCCTGACAAGATGCCTGAAAATGATTCTTCAATTGAAAAATTAATCAGTGTAGAAGCTGAAGCTAAGGTTTCTAAAACAATAGAACAAAAATCAAAATTTACCGAAGAGTTACCAGAAGAAGAGCAGTTAAAAGCTTGGGATGCCTTGATTACTCAAGAGAAAGAACAGGAGTTTATTGAGCAGCAAAAGACTTTGCAACAAGACTGTATAGAGCAAAATAGCTTGCTACAACCCACGTTGAATCATGAGTCGTCACGTCAGTTTTTGTCGACAAAAAAAACTCATTCTTCTCGTCAGGTGGAGGCCAATTTTACTGAGCCTAAAAAAGAGTCACATAGTCTTGAACGACTTAATGAATATCTGCCTGCAGAGAATGAAGAGAAGTTAGCTAGTGTTGAGCGTCTACTGGCAAAGATTGCACCAACAGTCGTTCCTGAAAATAAGGTATTAACAGAAGAGTTTGAAAAAACGCTTGTTCAAGAAAAACTCAGAGTTGATGAACAAGCAGTACAACAAGTTGATACTAAAATTGTTTCACAAGTTGAGAAAGCAACTTTTGCTCATCGTAATACGCATAAATCAAAAGATATTTTACCCGACATTTTCCAAACCTTGATATTCAAAGTGGGTAAGTTGCCCCTCGCTGTTCCTCTATTAAAATTAGGTGGAATTATTAAAATTAGCCGAGAGGATATAACACCACTTGTCGGAACTCCTAGCTGGTTTATGGGATTGATACCAAATGAACGAGGGAATCTGATGGTAGTTAACACTCAACAATATCTGATGCCAGAGCAACCTGAAAATAATCCTGATGAATATCAATATTTAATTGTGTTGGATGATTCCAACTGGGCGTTAGCCTGTCATTCAGTTGGGGATGCTAAGAATCTTACTCATGAGGAGGTTCGTTGGTCAGAAAAATCTTCTAAAAGGCCATGGTTTGCAGGAATGGTCGTTGATTACATGAGCGCATTAATAGAAGTTGATGAGTTAATTAATTTGCTTGCTGAAAGTGTGCGTAAATAAAGTTTTATCCATTCTGAGTACTCTTTTCCCGTCGCCATTTTTGATCCCATCGTATTCAATTATCTGTTAAAGTTTCTGACATTGATTTACTTTGTAAGCTAACTCATAAAATATAAAAGATCTGTAGATCTGGCAATTTCTAAAAACGATCAGGTATTAAGCTATTAATATGAATATGAATACATGTTGGGTTTCTCATCTTCCAATAGGAACTTTAAAAGTGAGCGTCGGTGATGGTTTTATTAATCGAATTGAATTTGTTGATGATTCGAACGATATTCAGTTTAACAATCAGCTTGCTCATTTAAACAAAGAAAATCAGCAACTTTTTTCTCTGTTCTCTGAACAGGTTAAGCTTTATTTTAATGATTCGAATTATTCTTTTGAACTACCATTAGCACCCAGTGGAACTGATTATCAGTTAAGGGTTTGGCAGGCTTTAAAAAAGATTCCATTAGGTCAAACGAAAACCTATGGTGAATTGGCTAAAGAGCTCAATAGTAGTGCTCGGGCTGTGGGTAATGCTTGCAGGCGTAACCCTTTACCGCTTGTTGTTCCTTGTCATCGAGTGGTGGCGGCTAATGGCATAGGTGGTTTTTCTGGACAAACTGGAGGGTATTTGCTTGATATTAAAAAGACTTTACTTGTCCACGAAGGCTGGATGAAGCATGCTGATTAACGTAGCTGAAGAAATTAATGAAGATAAACAAGCAGTTTAAACATTTAGGCCGCCCGAAAAAATCGGATGCAAAAGCGGTGAATGAGCAAGATCGTCAGCAGATGACTTTGTTTATTGATCATTTGTGGATGCATGATGGATTGAGTGAGCATACGCTAAATAGTTATAGAAATGATCTTCTACAATTTGCTCGATGGTTATTTGAATCAGGAAAGTGTTTATTAACTGTGGAGCGTTCGCTTGTTCAAAGCTACTTAAGTTACCGTGGTGAACAAGGCATTACTGCGCGTTCTGGCGCAAGAATGTTGTCATGTTTACGGCGCTTTTATGCTTATGCATTGGAAATGCAACTGATAGATTTTGATCCTGTCGCTAAAGTGGAATCACCCAAATTAGGCAAACCTTTACCACATACATTGTCTGAGTTTGATGTGGAAAGATTACTTTCAGCACCAGATGTTGAAACGCCTTTAGGAGTCAGGGATTTAGCCATGTTGGAGCTAATGTATGCTAGCGGACTTCGAGTTTCTGAGTTAATTGCAATTCAGTTTGGTGAGATCGATTTAATTCAGGGCGTCGTACGAGTCATGGGTAAAGGAAGCAAAGAAAGGCTTGTGCCTTTTGGGGATTCTGCTGCCGAAGCTATTGCGGTTTATTTGAAAAGTTCGCGGCCAGAGCTTTTAGGAAACAAACAAACGGATGTATTGTTTATTTCTCAAAGAGGTCAACAAATGAGCAGGCAGACATTCTGGCATCGAATTAAACAAATAGCACAACTTGCGGGGATTAACAGCCATTTATCTCCACACACTTTACGGCATGCGTTTGCAACTCATTTATTGTCTCATGGTGCAGACTTAAGAACTTTGCAATTGTTATTGGGACATAGTGATATGTCAACAACACAGATTTACACCCATATCGCTAAAGAGCGACTAAAAAGTATTCATAAAGCACATCATCCAAGAGCCTAGCTTTAGATGACTCTTTTCTGACAAACTCTAATAATCCTATTGTTTAAGCCGTTTATCTGTAAAATGTGAGCTAAGTATAGTGATTGGACGGTTTTTGCCGATAGAATGTTTGCTGATAGAACACAAAGAGCGTTACAATCTGAAGAGTTGACTTTACTTTATAAGTTGGAAGTTGTGTAAAGTCTTTATTTTTAAACACTTAAACTAGATAAATTAATATGTCATCGATTCAAAAAATTACTATATTAAGCGTTGTGGTGTTACTCATTGTTGTAATTACCGCAGGAGTTAACTCTCGTGAGCAACACGCCACTAGCAAGCCTCTGGCTCAGGTGAACCTGGCTGTTTCTGGGGAAGATGTTGGATTGGACGCTTTAATTGTTACTCTGGAAAAAAGATTACCGGGAATTGAGGTTTCTGATATTACTAAAAGTCCACTTAATGGCTTTTATCAAGTTTTTTATTCTGGTCAATTACTTTATATTTCTGCTGATAGTCAGTTTATTTTTACTGGTTCACTACTGGAATTGGCGGAAGATGCTCCTATTAATCACAGTCAGCTAGCTTTAGCTGAGTTTGAAGCACGAAAAGCACCAATGCGAGCTGAAGCAATTGCTAATATTAAAGAGTCGGACATGGTGGTTTATAAAGCACCAGAAGAAAAGTATGAGATTACAATATTTACTGATGTTGATTGTGGCTATTGCCGTAAGTTACATCGTGAAATGTCTCAGCTTAATCAAATGGGTGTGACTGTGCGATACTTAGCGTTTCCAAGAGCGGGCGTTGGTTCAGATGCATACAAAAAACTGGTTTCTGTCTGGTGTGCTGAGGATCGAACTGTTGCTATGAATAATGCGAAGCTTAAACGAGAGTTTACGAATAAGTCCTGTAATAATCCTATTGCTGATCAGTACCGATTAACTAGAGACTTTGGTTTATCTGGGACTCCCGCGATTATACTTTCTGATGGAGAGCTAATCGGGGGGTATTTGCCTGCGGGTGATTTAGTTAAACATTTGCAACAAAAAGCCCAGGCTGCTCAAGGAGCTTCACAAGAAACGGTTAACGTGAATTCAGCTAAATAGAGTTTCTATTATTTGATAAAAAGCCGGTTACAATAGTTTGTAATCGGCTTTTTTATATCTGTGGGTAATTTTAGCTATAAAGATTAATAAGCAGAACTACAGAAATAATAAAGCAGTAACTTTTCTATATTCATGCGCAAGTACTTGAAAAGTATGGCAGGCTTCTCGTGTTGCCATGGACTCCACGGCAATATTCTGTTTGTGGAATGCTTCGCTTAGTTGTGCAGGCAAAAACAAGTGTTTTGCCCCGGTTCCTATAATAACAACTTCCGTTTGTTTATCAGTTTTTGAGATGAAATCTTGAATGTCCAACTCAGAAAAGTTTTTTACTTGTTGGTAAGTATCAATACTACTTGGTGTTAATAACAGTGTTTGGTGAAAGGTTTTGCCTGACACCAAAATGCTTGCGGGGATTTCTTCAGTCGCAGGTTGGTAAGCTTTTATGCTGACGGTTGAAGAGTGGTTTTCTTTTTGTATAAGCATGTGTTGAGTATACCTAATTTTGTTGCGTAATTACCAGATACAAAAGTTCGCCAAGACGTGTGTTATATTTTATAAGCGCTTAATTTACTGCTTTTTGTATATAAATAGCTTTTGGGTATTAATTATTACCTGTATTGAATGAGGGTTTAGTGTTTACTTTTCTTGCTCGCTAAGGCATTCTTTTCTGTGGGCGGCAATTAGCTCTTTGGGTGTGGTGGTATTTATTTATATCGATATTTATTATATTGATATTTGGGATATATTGGCACCCTTTGTAAGAAGAATAACTTTGGTTGGCGCATAATTCGATCACGACACAAACATATAATAAGAAATTTAATAATAAAAATAACTAACGATAAATAATTTATTTAAAGCGATTATATTCAGTCAGTAACTTACTACCTAATTATTTAAGACAAAAAAATAATACTGTTTAATAAGGAATAATGTATGTCTAACATATACCCAGTAAATCCTGAAATTGCGCAAAAAGCGCATCTGAATGAAGAAAAATATCAAACAATGTACCAAGCTTCTATCGAAGATAATGAAGCTTTTTGGGGAGAACAAGGTAAACGAGTCGATTGGATCAAGCCTTATACAAAAGTGAAAGATGTGTCATATGCAAAAGATGATTTGCATATTCGTTGGTATGAAGATGGTACTTTGAATGTTTGTGCTAATTGTGTCGACCGTCACCTTCCCGAAAAAGCAGGACAAACCGCTATTATTTGGGAAGGCGATAATCCCGATAATTCACAACATATTACTTACCAAAAACTTTATGAAGAAGTCTGTCAGTTTGCTAACGTTCTTAAAGAGTTAGGAGTCGAGAAGGGTGACAGAGTCACGCTTTATATGCCAATGATTCCAGAAGCAACTTACGCGATGTTAGCTTGTGCGCGTATAGGAGCTGTACATTCGGTGGTTTTTGGCGGATTTTCTGCAGAAGCTTTAGCAGGACGAATAATTGATTGTAAAAGTAAAGTTGTTATTACCGCGGATTTTAGTAATCGAGGCGGAAAAGCTATTCCATTGAAGAACAATGTTGATGGCGCGGCCAATATTAATGGAGTATCCGATTATTTAGAGTCGGTTCTGGTGATTAAAAACTCGAATACTGAAGTTGACTGGGATGCATCTAGAGATCATTGGTATCACGATAAAGCAGCCAAAGTCGAAAAAACTTGCCCAG
>JAUIHB010000275.1 GCA_030432465.1 Gammaproteobacteria bacterium | reverse complement strand
GTTTTATTTATTCAGGGTACAAAGGACTATTGGATAGGATTATGGAAAGGGAAAAGTATTATTACTATTTCCTAGGTAAAATCTTATGAGCGGCGCAGCAAAGCTACAGAGAGGCGAAAATAATTCAAAGTCTCATTTAGCGCTCAGAAACCCTAGGACATATCTAGGACCAAGAAAAAAGGCTAGTGGTCACTGACACACTAGCCTTTTAAATATGGTAGCAAGGAGTGGATTTGAACCACCGACCCCATCATTATGAGTGATGTGCTCTAACCAACTGAGCTACCTTGCCATAATTTGATAAATCGTATTTTATCTAGTTACTTGATATCTTGGTCAAGACTCAAGAGGCGCGTATTTTCCTGTTTAGCGGTTGTTTTGTCAACTGTCTGGCAGTAAAAAAACAAGAAAAATACACTCAGCCCTTTGTCTCTGGTTGATTAATGGTCAACCCGTTGAAAAGTTGGCCATTAAATGTCTATACGTTAAAGCCATTTACCAGCTTCTTTTGCGCCAGATTCACCGTTGTGCTCGATATAGTCATCATAACCAATCACTTCGGCACGAATAAAACCTTTTTCAAAGTCAGTATGAATAACACCAGCGGCTTTAGGTGCGGTGGCATTGACCGGAATTGTCCAGGCGCGAACCTCTTTAACACCCGCAGTGAAATAAGTCTGCAAGTTTAAGAGTTCATAACCTGCTCGGATAACGCGGTTTAATCCGGGTTCTTGTAATCCCATTTCAGTTAAAAATTCCTGTTGCTCGTCAGCTTCCAAACCTGCAAGTTCTGACTCCATAGAAGCACATACGGCAACAACGCTAGCTTTTTCTTTTTCTGCAAGTGCCGTTACTTTATCTAAAAATGGATTATTGCTAAAACCTTCTTCACTGACATTAGCAATGTACATGGTGGGTTTGCTGGTGATCATCTGGAGTTTGTTAACTACTGCCCATTCGTCTTTGTCCCAGTCACCTGCACGAATAGGTTGACCATCGTCGAGCAAAGCTTTGCATTTCTCTAAAATAACCAACATGGCTTTGGCATCTTTATCACCGCTTTTAGCGATTTTAGTATTACGCAATATACGTTTTTCAACAGATTCCAAGTCAGCCAGTGCTAACTCAGTATTGATAACTTCAATATCGTCGAGTGGGTCAATTTTATTTTCAACGTGAATAACATCGTCATTTTCAAAGCAGCGAACCACATGAGCAATTGCATCAGTTTCGCGGATATTACCTAAAAATTGGTTACCTAGCCCTTCACCTTTAGATGCACCTTTAACCAGTCCGGCAATATCAACAAACTCCATGGTTGTCGGTAAAATTCGTTCTGGATTAACAATTTTAGCTAAAGCTTCGACGCGTTCGTCAGGTACTGGAACAACGCCCGTATTGGGTTCAATTGTGCAGAAAGGATAGTTCTGTGCGTCAATACCTGCATCGGTTAATGCATTAAACAAAGTTGATTTACCAACGTTGGGCAAGCCAACAATGCCACATTTAAAACCCATGATTTACTCCGCTATGATTAAAATGTTTCCATTTTTAATGAAAACTTTAAATAGATTTATTTTGCTTTAAAAGCATGCATACTTTGCATGACTTTATCGTGTTGCCCGCTGACCATGTCTTCAGTGTGACGTAAAGCTTCTTCAATACTTTCTTCAATAGCACGCTGTTGATCTGCTGGCGCTTTACCTAACACGTAATCTGATACTTGATTTTTATTACCTGGATGGCCAATGCCTATGCGTAACCGATAAAAGTCACGGCAATTCGCCAGTGATTTAATAATGTCTCTTAATCCGTTATGGCCACCATGACCACCAGATTGTTTTAATTTTACTGTGCCCGGTTCTATGTCCAGCTCATCGTGAGCAACAAGAATTTCGTCGGGCAAAATTTTATAAAATGTTGCTAACGCACCAACAGATTTACCGCTCAGGTTCATATAGGTATTGGGAATGAGTAAGCGAACATCTTTGTTGGCAATCAATCCGCGACCTGAAACGCCAAAAAACTTGGTTTCCAGTTGAAGTGGGATTGCGTAGGTTTGTGCGAGTGCTTCTACGTACCATGCACCTGCATTGTGTCGGGTCTGAGAATATTGAGGGCCCGGATTACCGAGCCCTACAATGAGTTTTATTGCTGTCATAACTAATCAGTAACATTAATAAGAATTAACATTACTTTAGCAAAATTACTCGGCAGAATCTTCTGCTTCATCATCACTCGCTTTAGGGCTTTTGCCTTTGTGAATGGTGACGATTGCCTGATCGTGATCTTCGCCGTGGCTCAACTCAACTAACTCAACGCCTGTTGGGAGCTTGATGTCAGATAAGTGAACAACTTGATCCATTTCTAATGCACCTAAATCAACTTCGATAAATTCTGGAAGATGTTTTGGTAAGCAAGAAACTTCAACGGTAGTGAAAGCGTGGTTGATAACACCACCAGCTTTAACACCCGGGCATTTTTCTTCATTCAAGAAGTGTAAAGGTACTGATGTGTGTAATTTTTCAGTTGCTTTAACACGCATAAAGTCAACGTGGTTAACTTTTGGCTTGAAAGGGTGACGTTGTAAGTCTTTAAGAATTACTTTTTCAGCTTTACCATCAACTTTTAAAGTTAGGATGTGAGAATAAAAAGCTTCTTCATCTAAGTGGTTGATAATTTCTGAATGATTTACCGTAATGGGTTGAGGTTTTTTACCACCACCATAAACGATACCTGGTATTTTTCCTTCAAGACGACGTAGGCGGCGGCTCGCACCTTTCCCCATGTCTTCCCGAGTTGTTACATCTAGTTCAAATGAATCACTCATTGTGTAATCTCCAAATCAATTGTTTTTCCTTGACCGCGACCAGTTCAAGGATTGGCTCTTGTCCAAAAATAAATAAGTAGGATGTAACTACAACAAGTGACTTGTTCGAGTAACACCTTAGTTATATGGAGTTTGAGTCGTTTTCCCCGTTTAAAAAGGGCGGCGAATTATAATTGAGAGGAGGGGACTAACGCAAGTGTCACGGGAATATAGCTAAAAAAAGATGTTTGAAATATGCAAAAAGGCACTTTTAAGTGCCTTTTTTGAGAAAATTATGATTTTCCCTGAACTGAATGAAGCGGTTGCTTCAATTAGCCTATAATAACTAACCCATAAACATAGTACTTAATGACTCTTCTTCATTAACTCGGCGAATCGATTCACCTAGCATTTCCGCCAGTGACAAGACCGTTATGCGATCACATTTTTTAGCATCATCGCTGAGTGGTATGGTGTCAGTAATGACGAGCTTGTCTAATACTGAATTGTTAATGTTTTCGATTGCTTTGCCTGATAAAACAGGATGGGTTGCATAAGCGGAGACACTTTTTGCACCGTTAGCTTTTAATGCGCTGGCAGCAGTACATAAGGTACCTGCAGTATCAACCATATCATCCAGAATAATACAGTCACGTCCGGCAACATCACCAATAATATGCATAACTTCTGATTTGTTGGCTTCTGGACGACGTTTATCAATAATTGCTAATTCAGCATCATTTAATAGTTTTGCTACTGCACGAGCACGAACAACCCCACCTACATCGGGAGAAACGACAATTTCATCTCCGGAGGCATTGTTTTTAATGTGTTTTATTAAAACAGGAGTGGCATAAACGTTATCTACAGGAATATCAAAAAAGCCTTGGATTTGGTCTGCGTGTAAATCAACGGTCAGTACGCGGTTAATGCCAACAACGGCCATCATATCTGCTACCACTTTGGCGCTAATAGGAACTCGGGCACTACGTACACGGCGATCTTGACGGGCATAACCAAAGTAAGGCACGACCGCAGTAATTCTACCGGCTGATGCGCGGCGTAAGGCGTCGGCCATAACCACCAACTCCATCAAACTTTCATTGGTTGGTGCGCAGGTTGATTGGATCATAAAGACATCCATACCACGTACATTTTCCAATATTTCAATGGCTACTTCACCATCGCTAAAACGAGCAACTTTGGCTTTGCCAAGTTCTATATCTAGATAGTTTGCAATATTACGAGCTAGTTCAGGTGTAGCATTACCGCTAAAAAGCATCATGTCAGACATTATAAGACCCCAATTGTCTTTGATGAAATTTCAGTAGAAACTAAGTCAGTAGAAACCAAGTCAGTAGAAATAAAATCAGTGGAAATAAAATGAGTATAAGAATAATACAACAGGATGGCTGGCTGTGCTTTGATAATTTTTAAAGCATGCTTATTTTTGGAAAAATTTGCCATCAGGTGCTTGATAAAGAAAAGTAAGAGAAAATGGCAGGGGTAGCTGGATTCGAACCAACGCATGACGAGATCAAAACCCGTTGCCTTACCGCTTGGCGATACCCCTGTATTGTTCATTTAGCAATTGGACATGAAGTGGTGATTTATTCACCCCTTTAGCTACAAAGTGTGGCCATTCACATCGGGTCGCTATTTTACGCATTTTTCGCTCATTGTCAAAGGCTGCGAACACACAACTTCCACTTCCGGTCATTCGAGCTGATGGGCTATATTGTTTCAGCCAATCAATTGCCTTCGCGACTTCTGGATATTGCTTACATGCAACAGTCTGCATGGTGTTGAGACCTTGATAAGGTAGCTCCAGTGCGTTGAGGCTGCGTATTTTGATGGCTTTGCTATTTCTTGTCAACAAAGAATTTGAAAAAATTTTTGCAGTGGATATTTGGCAACCAGGTTGAAGTACCAAATACCAAGTTTGGGGTACTTCAAAGGGAGTCAAAACTTCACCAATGCCTTCTACAAAAGCGGTGTTTCCCATGACAAAAATAGGTACATCAGCACCAAGCTCTAAACCTAGTTTTGCCAGTTGTTCAAGTGTCAGGCCTAGTTGCCATTGTTGGTTGAGTGCAATGAGCGTAGTTGCACAGTTAGAGCTGCCGCCTCCCAGTCCACCGCCAAATGGTAATTTTTTGTGCAGGAAAATCTGCGCACCTAATTTTGCTGTATTTTCTTTAAGTTGATGATTCTGGGCGTATTGTTTTAATAAGTTGGCTGCTTTTACAACAAGATTGTCTTCACTACTTAACTCGGGGTTGTCACATGAAAATTCAATTTTATTGGATTGATTAGTAACAATATCGATGGTGTCGTTATAATCGAGCAATTGAAAAACGCTCTGTAAATTATGATAACCATCCGCACGTTGCCCGGTAATATGTAAAAACAAATTGAGTTTTGCGGGACTTTTCCAGCTTTGTTGCATATAACTCTCTTATTCTAACGCTCAATTTTTTCGAAACGAGGCAAAAACTGCCAGTCTCTTATTACCACTTTTAAAGTCATTTGTGGATGAGTAGCTTTAATTATTCTAGGCATCGAAAATCCTGAGTAATCCTGATAGCGCTGAAATTTTACTTGCCAACCATTGAGTTGAATGGTTTCGACATTACCATTTTCTGCACGAGTGACTAATTCGCCTGATTGGCCCGAGGGCAAGCCTTTTATCCAAGCGCTTAAGGCATTGATGGGAAAATCCCAGCCAAGTGACTGATAAAGTAATTGTTCGGCATCCTGATGATAGAAAATTTGATCATCTGGCATTTTGAGTGTTGCAGTGTTTTCTATTTGAGTTAAATGGGCATAGGTAACCCCAAATGTCCCATAGACATGG
>JAUIHB010000274.1 GCA_030432465.1 Gammaproteobacteria bacterium | reverse complement strand
GAGGCTTTTTATCAATCGGTAATACTAAACCATGTTCAGATGGCAAAAGCTTTAATAGACCATGGCGCGAAATTTGAAAATATCATTATCAATAAAGATTCATTGTTTGCATTTGCGTTAACAAACAACAAGCACGACTATTTTCGCATGCTACAAAATGCCGCAAGCAACAAAACCCAGCTGCATAATTCAAACAGCACCGTTCTGCCATTATTTATTACAAGCTTTCGCAAAGACCCTTATTTACTTGCAGGAGCGAAGCTACTAATACAACAAGGCGCAAACCTAAATGCGCAAACAAAAGCTGGCGATACCGCATTAATACTTGCAGGCTGGAGCACCAACAATCTTGAACTAGTAAAACTACTAGTATCAAATGGTGCCGATGTAAATATCGCGAATAATAACGGCGACACACCCACCATTGATGCCGCGTACTTAGGCAAAATTGATAACTTGCGTTATTTACTTAAAAACGGTGCCGATACATCACGCAAAAATAAGCGCGGCAACACCGCATTAGACGTCGCTAAAAACAAAAACAATAAATTAGCTATTGCATTATTAAGTGCTGAGTTGCCATAGTAGTAAAACGCGTTTTATATAAGCAAGCTCGATACATTGAGCATTTTGATAAACAAGGCAACTTGCGTAACACCACACTTGGCTCGATTATCTAACTGGCGGTTGTAATACCTTGTTATAGTTAAATAAACTCGCTTCCATATAATACTAAAGGTACCTTTAAAGGGGCTGTTTTATGTTTGTAGAGAGCTATTAAGTATTAACGCGTTAATACTTGCCTAGCTATACATTGTTAGTGTTAGAGCATGCTAATAATCTACTGAAAATTTTAAATAAAATTATTTTTTAGTATGCAAATTTAAGGATGTAGATAACTTCCTTAAATCGAAATGCGTACTTATAAGCTGTTATGCTTTTAATCGAAATTTCAACTAAAACATGGAGGTATTGTGGGAAACGTAGTTAAGCCGTTCATAGTTGTTGTAGTTTTTCTAGTTGCAGTTTGGGGAGCAATGTGGTTAAAAAACAATGTCAACTTATCTGAAGCGTCATTTATGGTTCTCATTACTTTAGCTGCTATTTTTAGCATTCTCCTGCCAAATTTGAATCAGTTAAAATCATTCTCAATTACTCGAGGGGAACTGATTCTACAAGAAATCAAGGACAGTGAAGTTGCGATGAAAGAGCTCGCTTTAGCTACATTAGAACTTGTAGAAGCAACCACAGAAGCAGCAATTGTGACCAATGATTTTGACGAAGAGCGATACAAAAGGGCTATTGAAGAACTGAAGTCTTTGACAACCAAAACATAACAAACTGTTCAAGAGGGATTCGCCACGCGTGGTATTTTCGCAGTTCGTCGGTTTAAGTGATTTAGGCGATGTTCGGCAGTAGCAGTATTGCGTTGCTCACACCTTAATTGAGCATTAGCTTTACGAGGGAATATGGAAGTTATAAATAAGATTCTGGATGATTACACAGATTACTGCCATCAAAAACTTACAGAGGAATTCGGAACGTATAGCCTTGGTAAATATGACCCAATTTATTTGTATCAGAGATATAAATGTAGAATTCTTGATAAGAAACCAAGAATCGCCCTAGAAGCCGGTGATTTTAAAGTTCCGCAAATCCATCAGTCTGCTTATCAAGAAATTATCAGTGACATTGAAAATGGACATGATCTGAAAAAATACCAAAGTAGAAATTTAAAAAAGCTAGATTACGATGATGACATGTTATCTCATTGGGGAATACAACACTTTCATCTAGGGCAGGCTCTTGAAAGTGATGGTTTTGTAAAAAGAACAGGAGACTTACTGTTTATTCATTTTTCTGGAGCGAATGCGCATATCCTAGGTGTCTTTAACCATAGGTCGTGGGTTGATCTAGATCTTATAGAAATTCTCCACGAGAACTGGCCACAGGAACTAGCTGTTTTTAAATCTGGAAAAAATTCTGATCCTCTAACAGATTTAGAATATAAAACACTAAGAAAGAAACATGCGAATGCGAACGTAACAGTAAAAGATGGAACTGAATATTTTTGTCCCGGCATGGGTGTAACTGCAAATGGCGCCCCTATATTTGCTGTATTGAATTCAGACAAAGTAATTTTCATGTTTAACAGGGCATTTGAATTAATAAGTGAAAATATTGCATTGATACTTGGATCAGATCCAGAGCAACGAACGAGTGAGACTATTACGATTGGTATGGAGATTGTTGCTTCAACGAGATCTGTTATATATCACATCAAGGAAACAGGTTTTAAATTCACGCTGCCAAGCTAACAAAGAATTGCCACAGATAAGCCGAAGAATGGGCTTTAGGCACTGGCAAGGTTGAATAACAAAAAACTAAGAAGGGAGAAAATAATGAAATATGTATATTTAATGCTCAACTGGGTGTTTGGTGGGCTGTTTTTACTGACAGGATTTGTAACTTTGCTTGATTCTCTATTGGGGGGGCTATGCTTAATTACTATTTCTTTATTATTACTACCGCCTTCAAGAAATTTTGTCTATTCGAAAACTAGCAAGGAACTACCGATTAAGGCCAGAGCGGTAACGATATTTGCCTTTTTTATAGCTTATGGAGTTTTTGTTAGCCAAGATCACCACAAAAAAGAACAAAAATTAGCTGCCCAGCAAGCCCAAAAACAAGCGGAAAAGGCTGCTCAACTACGACAGAAAAATATTGATTACTTTAATACAAACAAAGACGCCATTTTAGCACAAGCAAGTGCAGCTTTGTCTCAAAAGGACTACCAAGCTGTTGTTTCTCAAACATCTAGGTATTTGCTTGCTGGTAATGAAATGTTGCAACAAATCAATGCTACTGCAAAAACTGCTTTAGCTGAGAAACAGAAAGCAGAAAAAACGGAGTCGCTACTCGCGAAACTAAAAAAAATCCCAGCATCTGAATTTGAGCAAAACAGAGAGCTTTATCAACAGTTGTCAGCTATGCATCCGAGCAATGATCAGTACAAAAATAAACTTGCTCATTACTCCACAAAAATTGAAGAAGAGAAACAAGCCCAAATAGCAGCCGCAGCAAGAATGGAAAAAATCAAACGTCAATTCAGCGCATGGGATGGATCGCATAATAATCTGGAACGACTTATCAAAAAAGCAATGAATGACCCAGACAGTTACGAGCATGATGAAACGGTCTATTGGGACAAAGGCTCTTATTTAATTGTTAAAACCACATATCGTGGTAAAAATGCATTTGGTGGAGTGGTACGTAACTTTGTGAAAGCAAAGGTAAGTCTTGACGGCGACATTTTGCAAATACTCGACCAAACGTAACATGCCTAAAATCGCATAAAGAGTCGCCGCGATAAAGCGCAGTTGAGACATAAAAATGAAACCAATGGGAAATGACTTCAGGTTTTTTATTGAACAATGCGTACCTCTGGCACAATACCAGAAATGTACTGCAAACCAAGCAGTAACTCTTGATAAAATGTAGGAGCTTCGTTGTTTAATACTTAATTATTCTATAACTGAAAAAGTAGTCTGATTCCATCAATGAGGTAAAAGAATGTCTAAAAATATTATTCTTGAGGATTTAGAGCCTTATGAATTTATCGAGGTTAAAACTGTCAAGCCATTATTTCAAAAAGAGTAGTTAGTAGGGATTACTATACGAAGCCCTAGAAGAAAAATGTTTAGTAGTGATGAAACCCTAAACATCAATGAAATTAAAAGTCTTGAAGTAATTGGGAAAGAGTCAGGAAGAAGTGTTGGCGGCGCTGCTGTTGGAGCTGTTGTGGGTGGTCTTTTAACCGGTGGTGTTGGTATTGTTTTAGGTGGTGCAATTGGCGCAGGAAAAAATGAAGTTCCAATATTAATTCACCTTAAGGATGGTGATAAAAGGTATATCAAACTTAAAACAAAGCATTTAGGGAAAATAGAAGCTCTATTGAAATTTTTAGACCCAATTGTTGAAGATGTCAGGAATGAAATAGAATGTCCTTGGTGTGCTGAAAAAATATTAGCAAAAGCAAATCTATGCAAGCACTGTGGTAAAGAACTTTCTAGCACTTAAATAAGGGAGTTTATTTCCCTCCCGCAACTAAAAACTAATTAGCGTTACAAGTGATATCAGCGCTATTTTACAAGGCTGCATACCAAGAATGATCGAAAACATTATAAACGAAATTAGAACAATAATTTCTGACGTTGCGACTGACTTCGACACTAAAGACGAAGACTTATATAACTTAGTTGATGTTGAAGATGGGGATGATTATAACTTTGTTATCGACTCCCTTTATCTTTTAGAAGATACCGAATTAGCAAAAGATTCTTTTAAAAATACTTCCCTGAATAGTTATGACTTTGGCTTTCTTTACCTTCTATTTTATGGCGTACTCAACGCAGCATATATGCAACAGCAAGCCATAATTGTTATTTGTCAAAAGATGAATCTTATCAATAACCTTAAATCACTAAAAGAGCCTGAAATCTTTGATTTTAGAAATAGCTTTGCCGCACATAGCGCCAACCGAGGTGGTCGGGAAACTAAAAGGCATAGCTTTATTTTAGATCGCCATGAGCTATCTAGAGGAAATATAAGTGGCTATTCTGCTAATCACGAAAATGGATTCAAAGCTCAAGATTCAAATATTTACGAACTGTTAGATGCATGGGATAGCGTATTGAGCAAACAATTAAAAATAGTACTTCATAAAATAAAAGCTAGAGTAGTAGCATAACTAACTATCTATGGGTCACTACAGAGCCAACCCAGGAAACACTATGAACAAAAAATCACATTGGGAAACGGTTTACACAACAAAAGCATCAAATGCGGTGAGTTGGTTTCAGCCCCATGCGTTGACCTCTTTAGAATTTATTAACCGTTTAAATTGTGAAAAAACTGCTGCCATTATTGATGTGGGTGGCGGTGCGTCCACTTTGGTTGATGATTTGCTGTTAAATGGGCACACAAATCTAACAGTACTTGATCTCTCAGGTGCTGCACTTGAAACAGCTATAAAGCGTATTGGTGAAAATTCAACAGTTGTTGAGTGGATTGAAGCGGATATAACAGACGTAACACTGCCAAAACAGCAATTTGATGTATGGCATGATCGCGCGGTGTTTCACTTTTTAACAACGCATGAAGAGCGAAGCGCTTACATTAAAAACGTGGTAAATGCGTTAAAACCACATGGCCATATTATTATTGCAACATTTGCAGAAGATGGCCCGGAAAAGTGTAGCGGTTTGCCTATTGTGCGCTACAGTGCTGAAAGCTTACAAGCTGAATTTGGTGAGCATTTTGTACTAAAAGAACAACTGCATGAAACCCATAAAACACCCTTTGGTACTACGCAACAATTTGTGTATTGTCACTTTGTAAAAAAAGGCTAGCAAGGTGTAGGCACATATCGCGTTCTCACACTCTCGCCCTATTTACTTTGTTTTGTCTTTGCTTTTAGCAGCAAACACATTATTCACTCGCTTAATTCATTGCCTTAATTTACTGCCTTAAATAAATCACCAAATGTGGCAATAGATAACCAAAACTCGATTTATTTTCCGATTTTAGTGAATTAAGCGCTAAAAAAGCGGATAATTACAGCCATTATGTTTGCCTTGCTGCAACCACCTATTCGCGGCGACACACTTGGAACCTAA
>JAUIHB010000273.1 GCA_030432465.1 Gammaproteobacteria bacterium | reverse complement strand
CTGATGCAGTTACAGCAACCAAACAAGGTATTTTTGCCTTTTTAACAAAGCCTGTTGATAAAGACAGTTTATTTAAAAGTTTGGAACAAGCCATAAGTATTCATGGTAACCACTCCGATCATAGCGAGTTTTCAAAAGCCAACGAAACAGGTATTATTACTCGCAGTAACCTTATGCTAACTCTTTTAGAACAAATAAAAAGATTAACCAATACTGACGTTAACATTTTGATCACCGGTGAAAGTGGAACGGGCAAAGAGTTATTAGCGCAAGTCATACATAAATATCGTCAACCCAAAGAAGCCCCTTTTGTGCCGATTAACTGTGGTGCGGTTCCGGCAGAGTTATTAGAATCAGAACTATTTGGTCATAAAAAAGGCGCATTCACTGGAGCAATCAAAGATCATATTGGTATTTTTCAAAAGGCTCAAAATGGTACTTTATTTTTAGATGAAATCGGGGATATGCCACTTCCTTTGCAAGTCAAATTGCTCCGTGTATTACAAGAAAGAACTATCCGTCCAGTAGGTAGTAACGAAGAAATTCCTATTAACGTTCAAATTGTTTCTGCAACACACCGTGACTTACAAATAGAAATAGAAGATAAAAATTTTCGAGAAGATCTTTTTTACCGCTTAAATGTAGTTAACTTAAAATTACCTGCATTAAAAGAACGTCGAGAAGATATTCCTTTACTTGCAGATTATTTTGCTAAAAAAATTCAACAAAGAGCAGCAAACAATTTTGCCTGCGGTAACGAGAATTCAAATAGTAACAAGCCGCATAATACAACTAAAAAGCAATTTTCTCCGGAAGCCATGCAGCGCTTGGTTGAGCATCACTGGCCAGGTAATATCAGAGAACTACAAAACCTGATAGAACAAGTCATAGCTCTAAACTCTGGTGAATTAATTACTGATAAGCATATATCATTGGCTTTACAAAATGAAGCTTATCAATCAGCAAACAATAATTCACTATCTGAAGCTAAACGTCAATTCGAGAGAGATTATTTAATTGAGAAACTACAGATTGCTCAAGGAAATGTTGCTGAAGCAGCAAGGCTTTCTGGCCGTAATCGTTCAGATTTTTACAAACTGATGAAAAAGCACGGAATCGAATTTGACGCAGAAAACTAACCCATAACTCTTTATAAGCACCTAATTATGTCAGTCAGCAAATTTAAATCATTTCAATTTATTTTAATTAACGATATAAAAAACTGACTGCATAATTCCGTCCCACAGCAAGCGTACTCAAATCATCTGCAGCGCGAAAATATTTTTCATTCAAAAGGTTATCAATGCTAAATTGTATTTGCCAATCAGAATTAAAATGATAACCAAATTTTAATGAAGCAATATTGGCTTGAGCTAAATTATTCTCACCATCACCGGGAGTATTTTTTTCATATCGGAAAACGTAATCCAAACCAATACTATAGTTTTCAGGGTGATAAATCATAGACAGTTTATTTCGCTGTGCAGGAATGTCAGCTAAATCAATGTTATTACTGCCTTTACCCGATATTTTTGTTCCCTGTAATTGTATTTTAACGACATCATTAGGAAAAAATTCAAACTGATATTGCCAACCATCGATATTACCGTTCACAATATTTTGATACGTTTTTGTATCATCATCAACAGAAACTCGTTCAATAAACTGCTCTATTTCCGTATCAAACCAATGAGCCTGAGCAGTAAACCAATGATTTTTATACGCAATACCCAAGTCGATTCCTCTGGACTCTTCTGGCTTTAAGCTTTCATTTCCGATAGTTTGCCCTCGTCCTGTTGTACCATAAAAAAGCCTTTCAGATAAACTGGCAAAACGAAATCCAGTACCATAACTAGCACTTAAATCCCAGGCTCCAATGTTTTTTATCGCAGTCACAAAATAAGTGGTGTAATGATCAGAAACTTGACTACTTTGTTCACTTTTTTGCGAAATATAATTCACTCTCGTTCCAGCATGTAATGACCAATCACGAAAATCTCTATTTGCAGTAACAAAGAAAGCATTATCATTTTCTTCGGCATTTTTAAGTGCTGAAAACTGAGAAGTTTGCTGTGATGTAAAATCACTTGATTGCTCAAAGCTATCGACATTGCGCCGTCCAAAATAATCGTAACCAATCAAACCATTAAAATTTTCTAACCGCCATGTTCTCTCAAACACTGCACCAAGATCCAATGAATTTGTTTTTACTCGACTAATACTTGTTTCAGGTCTGATTTCCTGGGTTGCTAAACTTTGGCGATGTAAATAAAATCTGGCTTCCCATGCTTGTTGACTATTTTCAGATTTAGGTACAATTTTTACTTGAGTCAAAAAGTGTTTTTCGCTTGGATAGCTAGTAACTCGACTATAAGGGAAACGAAGATTATCTTTTCCTATATCACTAGCTTCGCTTTCAATCAACTGCCAATCAATACGATAGTCGTTAACCTCAAACTCACGTTGAAAAGTAAATGAGTGTTGAGAAAACTGATTATATTTTTCATCACTCAGTACCGTTTCACCATTACTTCGAGTGCGATAAGCTAAACCAACGGCATACTTTTCTCCGCCACGTCCAAAACTGGTATACCATTCATTACCGTCGTTTTTGTAACCGGCCTGTCCCCATGTAGTCACTGATTCACGAGTAATCAAGTGAACCGTACCTCCTAAAGCACCACTCCCATAATAAGTTGACGCTGGACCCTGAGTGACTTCAGCCCCCAACAAAAGCGTTGGATCAATAAATGAAGCAGCTACACCTGCACGACGCTCAGAAGTAATGCGCATGCCATCAACATAAATATGCACTCGTTGGCGTGCAAGCCCCCGCAAATTTATGGTTTGAAATAACCCCGGTTGACCATTCTGTGCAACACCGGGCTGACTTGCGAGTAATTCACTGATGGATGAAGGATTAAAGTTAACATTCTGCAGAGTAATAAACTGATTATTCAACACCTTATCTTTGCTATGACGCGTTTGCGTTACCGTCAAAACGGGTTCTTGCCCGCTTTGAGATGCGCTTTTTAATTGAGTTTCCTGTTCAATCTCTTGAGCCGCAACCTGAAGACCGCTAAAGGAAAAACAAACCACAACACTTCTGCACAAACATTTGAATAACGGCAGTTTTTTTAAATACATAGAAGACCTAAATAGTATGCTAAATAATCAGATTGACTCAAAACCATTTGATAAAAACTGAAGGGGGTAAATTAATTATCATTCACTATGATGACTCAAAAATACTCTAAATTACTATTAACTACTCTTAGAAAAATAGTATCGGAATAATATCACGATGCATGAAGAATCGAATAATGAGGCTAAATATATTGCCGAATTTTATCGTTGTTAAAAAAACGAAACAAGTTAAAAATGAACCATAAAAGTGAACAGTTGAAATTTATTCAATGGATATTAATGTATTCATTGCCATAACTTATCAAATGCTTGCAATAACTTGTCAAAACATCTGGTTTAATTTGTAACAAAATGACAACTTTACTGAATTCTACGGAATGATTGAGTAAAGTAATTAACCTGAATAAGCCATTCACAACTCAATAATGGCAAAGGCCCTATATGCGCTACGTAACATACCTCAAATAAAAAAGACCTTACTAGGAATATGTGATGAAAAACCACTTTTTCAATATCAGGCCAAGTGCCAAAGGAGTAATAACCAGTTTATTGCTACTGCTTATTACCCAAATTTATATCACCCAAACATCTCAGGCCAAAGAGTCAGTACCTACTGGGCAGTTGGGCAATAATGTCATCCCCATGCATTATAATCTGGAATTAAAATTCAACCCAGAAAATGAGTCTTTTAGCGGTAAAACAACGATTGATATCCATATTAATCGCAAAACCCCCTCATTTTACTTACACGCACAAGATATTGAAATTTCTCAGGTTACCATTAAAGCAGGCAATAAAACGATCCAAGCCAAAGCACTGAATACTGATGTGACAGGGGTTATCCAAATAAAACCTGTCACACAACTGAAAAAAGGAGATTATCAGGTTAGATTTGAATACCAAGCCCCGTTTAACGAAAATCTGCAAGGTCTTCACCGAATTAAGGACGGAGGGCAATATTATGCATTTACACAAATGGAATCAATTTATGCTCGTTATGCTTTTCCTTCATTTGATGAACCACGATTTAAAACCCAATATGACTTGAGTCTAATTGTGCCAGACAAGCTGAGCGCCATTGCAAACACACCAGAAATCTCGACAGAACCTTTAGCGCATGGTTGGAAAAAAGTCACCTTTCAAACCAGTAAGCCAATGCCAACTTATTTATTTGCATTAGCAGTTGGCGAATTTGACATTGTGGAATGGCAAGCATTACCAGCCACTAGCGTACGTAACACTCCACTCCCTTTGCGCGGCATAGCGACAAAAGGTAAAGGTGACAAATTAAAGTACGCTTTAGAAAATACCCAGAATATTGTTGAAGCCTTAGAAGACTATTTTCAAATTGCCTACCCTTACCGTAAATTAGATATTTTAGCTGTTCCTGATTTTGCCGCAGGCGCAATGGAAAATCCTGGTGCGATTACTTACCGTGAGCAAATTTTATTACTTGATGAAAGCTCCTCAATTGATCAAAAAAGACGCTACAAGTCGATACACGCTCATGAACTCGCTCACCAATGGTTTGGCAATCTGGTCACACCAGTTTGGTGGAATGATATCTGGCTAAATGAAGCCTTTGCAACATGGATGGCTGCTACCGCATTACACCGCAAATGGCCCGATGAACAATGGCGACGCTCACAGCTTAGCGCAGCCAAAAATGCGATGAACTCAGACTCGATACCTTCAGCCAGAAAAGTCAGAAATCCAATCCTATCCAATAGCGATATTATTACGGCATTCGACAGCATCACTTACTCGAAAGGTGGAGGCGTATTGTCAATGATTGAGAATTTCATGGGCGAAGAGATGTTCCGCCAAGGTGTACAAAAATATATGCATCAATATGCTTGGAAAAATGCTGATGCTATCGACTTTTTTAAGTCTATTGCAAGCGTATTAAAACCTGCTCAAGCCAAAAAAGTTGTCCGCTCTTTTAGAAACTTTGTTGAACAGGCCGGCGTTCCTTTAATTGATATTACCCAAACCTGTAAAGACGAACGAACGCAGCTCCAAATTCAACAACAACGCTTTGCACCACTGGGTACAGAGTTCAAAGAAAAAAATCTATGGGATATTCCAGCCTGTTTAAAGTATCAGGTAGACGGTGAAGTCAAACAACAATGTCAGGTTATCTCAAAGAAAAAACAAACCATCGAGTTACAAATTTCTGGTTGCGCTGATTGGGTCATGCCTAATGCAAAAGCCGCAGGCTATTACCGCTATAACCTTAACGCCGATGGTTGGCAAAGCCTGATTGCTAACTTAAATAAACTAACACCGGAAGAAGCAAGTTCTGTTCTTGATAGTATTCAGGCCGCATTTAGCAGTGGAAAACTGAACCTCTCAGAAAGACTCGATATTATTCCTGCAACGCTAACTTCAAAATCGTGGGAAGTTGTTGTTTCCGGCATAGGTGTCTTAAAAAAGTTAATTGAATATGCCGATGATTCACAAAAACCCGCACTGCGTAAAATGGCAGGTAAAATTTATCGTGAAAAAGCAGATAGCCTAGGCTTGAAAGA
>JAUIHB010000272.1 GCA_030432465.1 Gammaproteobacteria bacterium | reverse complement strand
CAAATGTTGAACCAAAGAGTGCTGCTAATACTAAAATCAATTTAATTAACGCTCTCATAATGTCTATCCTTATGGGTAAATAATACTGATTTTTATAGGATTATTGATATCTTCAAGTTTAAGTTTGGCACGTTTATAACTCGGCGGACCAAAGCTTAATTTGGCACCATTTGAAAAACCTAACCCTTCAGCAGGTATTATTCCTGTCCAATTCTTGGATACTTCTCCAGACTCATCTTCATCATGCAGTATTTTAATGGCAAATTCGCTAGGCACAGAAGCAAAATGTGTAATGGCTTTTTCATAGGTCACAGGGATAACATTTATAGCAATTGCTTTAGCATGATTTTTAGGAAATCCCTCTTTATCGAAGAGCATCACCATAATATTTCCCGGTAAGCGTGTATCAATATTTTCTACATGAATGACAATATCTTTAGCAACGACGATTTTGCTCATTACACTGAATACTCCAATAACAATGAATGCTCTCAATAAAATTCTGAAACTAAAAAACATATTAATGATTCCTCATGATTTTTTTAGCTAAGCTTGGAAATAAACGGTTAATAAAGCGAAGTAATTTAACCTTGCCAATGTCATGATCGATAATCGTTTTTTCAATACCCTTAATGATTGCTCTACTAGCCCTATCAACTGACATTTTTGAGTTACCTCTAGCTTCAGTCATAGGCGTATCCACCAGAGGAAGAAATGCTTGTAGTACTTTCACTTGCGTATTGCTAAGTTGATGGCGAAGACTTTGTGAAAAACTATTTAATGCTCCTTTTGTTGCACAATAAATAGCGGAGGTGGTTTTTGGGGCAATGGCTAAGCCTGAATTAACATTAAGAATTACAGCACTATGCTTTTGATTTAAAAGAGGTAATAAAAAATAACATAAATAACATATGCTGGTAAAATTGATCGTAATTTCATCAACAATGGACGTCACAGCAAAATCATCATCAGTAATCAATGGCGTGTATTGCACCGCTACATTATTAATTAATAAATCGAGGCTGTGTATTTCACGATTAATAACATTGACAGCGTCTTGCAGCGCAATAAGATCACTAAAGTCAGCTTGATAAGCTACAATATCTGGAAACCTGCTTTGTAGCTCCTCAATTTTATGTTTATTTCTCGCAATGACATATATATGATTGTTTTGGTATAGTTTTTTTACCAGTTCTAATCCAATGCCAGAGGTTGCACCTGTGATAAGAATTCTTTTATTTATTAATTTCATTTTAACTGCCTATATAAATTAATTACCAGCTATCTTAATAAAACCAAAACATCTAATCGTTAACCGAGGTTAAAAAATTGAATTTAAATGATTTAATAAAAGAGTTTGGTACGAACCAACACTATGAGAAAAAAACGCATGTCTTTTTACAGGGCGACGAAGACCAATTTTTGTATGTGATACAGGAAGGTGTACTTAAAGCGTATTACAACGATGTTGAAGGCAAAGAATACATTAAGTCGTTTTTGTTTTCTGGCGATAATATTGCGAGTACACAAGCGTTAAACCAAGGTAAATGTAGTTTCAGCTTATTATGTTTAGAAGATACAAGGTTAATTAAATTACCTTACTCAAAAGTACGAGAAGCAGCATCAAAAAATCTTGAATTGGCCAACGCTATTATTGAGTTATTAATGTCTTTTGCGATGAAAAAAGAACAACGAGAATACGAGTTACTCTGCCTTAGTGCTGAACAAAGATATGAAAAATTACTGAAGAACTCACCGAATATTTTTCAGCAAATAACTCAAAACAACATCGCCAGATATCTTGGTATTACTCCCGTTGCATTAAGCCGAATCAAACATAAATAAAAATAATGATAGGTGATTTATCTGCACAACTTCTTCCCTGTTAATATAGTGTTGCTCATTGAGAATTTATAAGAAAGTCAGCTAATAAAAACAATGAGCCAATAATAATTAGAGCATAAGGTACATAATATATTAGTCCAAGAGTTTTATAGTAAGAATGCTTGAAGGTAAGACCGCTTGTCATTGTTACAAAAAAAGCGCATGGAATAGTAATCAATTTAAGCAGTATAAGTAAAACCAAGCCAACCACAGAAGAATTTAATAGAATGTAATTTCCCACACACCCATCGTACTATCCATTGCTTTTCGACCAAATTAACATCGTACCCAAATTCTTCGTTATAACGCTAATTCGGTAAACTGAAATTCACGGTAGAATTTTGACCTTTTTGATATCGGTCAACTTTCATGCAGTTATTTTTTTCTTCACTCTCTAAACTTGAATCCTTTACTCATCGCTTAAAATCCATTCCTCAGAATAACCGGTGTCAATTTTGCCAGAAAAATAGTGAATGGGTATCTCACGGTTTCGTCTATAAACCATTGAATTACCATTCATCAACCAAGGTCGGCAAGCGGATTTTATGTAGTCGTCGTGGAGGACGCTCAGGCTGCGGTCGAACGCGCCAACTTTATCTCCATGAGCAAATTCCCCGAAAACATTACACATTCCAGACTTTGCTCGCTTTTATTCGTGCGTTGATGAAAAATAAGGGTCACATGAAAATAGGGGTCATGTCTATTTTATAAAAAATAAATTATTTTCTATCTTTTTGATTCTGCAAAAAGGCATTAAAATAGTGCTTATCGTGAAAAGTCGTTTGTCTACACCAGCCACGATTCATCATATAATGAAATGCATCTTCATATTCGATTCGAGTGGGTCTTGACATGATTAATTATCATACAGAAGCTTGTTTATTATACAATAGACTTGACCCCTTAAATTTTTTTACTGGTAAATTTTATCAACAATAGAGCTATGATCTTTGATCACACTACGTATTTGAGTATCGTTCATTTGAAACCACCCCATCTCAAAAAGATAAAAATAAAATCTACTATTATCTAAACAATAGTTCCAATGCGCTCTTCTTAAAAAACCAGTATCAAATCGATAACTATATGGGATCGACTCAGCTTCGAGCGCATGATTACAAATCACACTAAATTTTGATGGTTTAAATTCCGCATCGTACTTAATTAATATACCGTTAACCATTTGTTGTTTTAACGATATATCTTTATTACTCAGTTTTTGCCAAACCCCCATCATTAAAGCTTCAAACAGGAAATTATTATTGTAATACAAGTGTCGTTTATAGGCATTTGCCTGTAGCTTAGACCATTTATTTCTATTATCATAATCTTTTGAAAACCCCCATATGTCCTCTAATGTACGATATAAATCCACGAAGCTTAACGAACTATTTTCCACAAGAGGGATATCATAAATATTGCCTAGTTTATAATCACGTTTAATTCTATTTAAATAATCATCTGGTAAAGAAGCTATTAAAAAATTTACTGCTTGATAAATATCCAGCACCTTTTTATTTTCCCCTCGACAATAAGTAATATTAAAGGGTTTATTTGGCTCATCATTTTTTTCTACAATAACGGTAGAAACCCGCTTTACACTGATGGTATCTAACTTACACGACTGCGCTTGCATTTTAGTAATAAATAGTCCACACAATACACATATTAACAATTTTTTACTCATAACATTCTTCCTATGGCGTTCCGTATTTATTCATACTACCGATAATTCGTCCTATATTTTTAGCACTAGCTGTCCGTGCATTTTTTACACTCATATGCGCAACAGTTCCATCTGGTGCTCTTAAGTACATGCCTCCGACTAAAATACCTGCATTATTTTTGACATTCTCTATATCAGATTTTCTCTTTCCTCCAGAAAAGCCTGTCTGTCCAGCTATATTTGGATGAGTATGTGCAAGAGCAATTAACTTAATATTCATAAATTGACTAGAAATATCACTAGAAAGTTCAGCAGAAACATCAAATGTCGAAGGTACAGCAGTTGCAGAAGAGACAAAGTAACGATCTTTCAGAGTTTCAGATGTAACTATTTTCCCATCAACCACATCTAGAACTTTGACATCAGCTTTCATTATGAAAAATATAATTTCTTCATTTGAGGCAGTTCTAAAATACATTTTTTCTGATTCTTTATACCCAAACATCGCAGCGGCGTCTGCATCATCAAACCCTCTCTCAGGGTTTTCTATTCTTTCGGTCGCCCATTTATCTACTCTGGCGACAGTTTCCCCTGATCTAGGCTTATAAATTCTAGAACCAGTAACGTCAACCTTCTTGGTACTATTACTCTGCTTACCAACTTCTGAAGTCCCCTTAACAGCATCCGCAATCGCCGCAATCGTTTTAGAGCCGCCATTACTAACAACAATATGCACATTGCCATCTTTATCCTTACTCATACTCCCAATTGTCCGTTTAATTCGAGAGCCGGGGCGGGTTGTTGTAATTTGCTTCGAGTCTTCACCTTTTATGCCACTCGAACAGCTCGCTATACTGGCGTTAATATCACATGATGCATACCCACTCGGATCAGTCCCCGCCATCGGATTATTCATAATATACGAATACGGATTAGCGCTCTGACTATTCACCGGCATCTGAATAAACGGGTCGACACTTAAGAAGCGGCCGATGTTGTAATCATACACCCGTCCATTCATGTGGATCAATTCACTCTCCGGGAGATGCTCATGACTGGTAAAACCTTGTTTGACGTTTTTCCATTCGGGTAACAGGTTGCTTGTTTCGCTTAAGCTAAAATCAAGACTCTGCATATCTCTGGGCCGACCAAAAGCGTCATAACCGCGGCGTTGCTCCACCAGATTTTCTTGTGCGCCCGCCTGGTCAAGATGTCGACTGCCATCCACCATGATATCCACACCACCTAACCGGTCATGCAACAGATGTATGATACTTTTCTGATTGCCAAGGCTACCTTGCACCGCTTTAAATAAAATGGTGTGACCGCCAATAAAGGTTTTATCCAGAATATCGGTGGTACTGCCCGTGACCTGTTTGACTCGCTCAAACTGTTTGCCGTAGTAAGTCGTAGTGGTGGTGCCACCAACGCTGGTGACCTGTTTATAACGCATACCATCGGCACCACAGTTAAAGGTGCTGGTGACATTATTACGCAGGATTTCGGTGGGTTTATTATCTCGGTTGTAACTGATACTCAGCCCATCACCACTGGTGAGGTTGCCGTTGTCATCATAGGTAAAGTTAACCACGCTCTGTGTGTCCTGACGAGTTAACTGACGCACGGCATTCGGGCCAGCCTTTCCGCCATTACTTTTAGCGCTGTTGCCATACAGATAACTGTGCGCATAATCGGATTTATCCAGCAGGTTACCCGCCGCATCATAAGCATAATTGACCGTTTTCACCGTACCATTCACATTATGCGTGGAGTAATCCAGACGATGCAGGCTATCGTAAGCATAGTTTTCAGCAAACCCTTCTCCTCCAGCCATAACATTCCTTTTTTTGCTACGCAATTTATCAACGTGATGACCTAACTCATGAAGAAAGACATGCAATAACATAAATGCTTTAGCTTGCTTCATAGAAAAATAACAAGTCCAATAGGTTTCTTTTTCTAAGTCTTCGTTGTCATTCATTTTATCGGTTTCATTATCTTCAATGCTCCTTTCTGATTTTTCACAAACCACTCCTAGTTTCTTCAATATCCATGAATGCTCTTGATAATATTCATCACTATGTTCAATCCATAAATCATCCTGCCAAGCACAAAGCCAAATCACACCAGTCTCTTCGCG
>JAUIHB010000271.1 GCA_030432465.1 Gammaproteobacteria bacterium | reverse complement strand
CATTCAAGAAACATAATTATGAGGGTGGAATATTAACGCCATGCATTGCTTTTATGACTATAGCAGATCAAATCCAACAAGTTAGGGGAAATATCAAGCAATTCTGTGCTGAAGCGGGACGCTCCCCTGCACACGTCAGATTATTGGCGGTCAGTAAAACACATCCGACATCTTCAATACAAGCAGCATTTGAGAGCGGTATCACAGAATTTGGCGAAAGCTATTTGCAGGAAGCCATGATTAAAATTGAAGACTGCCGCCACCTTCCAATCAGCTGGCATTTTATTGGTCCGGTTCAGAGTAACAAAACTAAGGATATTGCTGAAAATTTCGATTGGGTACAAAGCGTGGATAGAGAGAAAATATTAAATCGTCTTTCAAGTCAGAGGCCTCCCCATTTAGCCCCGCTGAATATTTGCTTACAAGTCAACTTGTTTAACGAACCACAAAAACAAGGGGCATCTGTCGAAGAAATACCTATGCTACTTGCAATTTCACAAGAACTCCCCAATATAAAGCTTCGTGGACTGATGGTTATTCCGCCCAAAACGGATGACTTTCAACAACAAATGAATCAATTTGAACAAGTGCTTACAACCTATAAACAGCTACAACAATCAACTCCTTCCATGGATACCTTATCAATGGGAATGAGCAATGATATGAGGGCTGCAATTTTTCAACAAACCAATATGATCAGAATAGGTACTGCTATTTTCGGATCAAGAGGAACCAACCATTTATGACATTGACAAATACCGCAAACAGCGCAGAAACTTCACCTCAAAAAATCGCTTTTATTGGCTGTGGAAATATGGCGAGTGCCATTATTTCAGGGCTAATCAAATCAGGTTGGCCAAGTCAGCAGGTATTTGCGAGTAATCCAAGTCAGCCAAAACTTGATGCGCTCAAATCACAATTTGACTTACACACCACCAATGACAATCGTCAGGCGGTTGAGTTTGCTGATATTGTGGTGCTTGCAGTAAAACCCCAAAAATTATCACAGGTTTGCCAATCTCTCGCTAATATAGATTTCAGTGAAAAGCTGGTAATTTCAGTGGCCGCGGGTTACTTGTCAGAAAAAATTGGAAGTGCACTTAAGCAGTCGGTGGCGATTATTAGAGCCATGCCAAATACACCTTCGTTAATTGGATTGGGCGCGACAGGATTATTTGCTAATGATTCCGTCACTCAAGAGCAAAAGAAATTAGCAGAACAAGTATTTGCCGCTGTAGGCACAACGACCTGGGTTAAACAGGAAGAGCATATTAATACGGTAACAGCAATTGCTGGTAGCTCTCCGGCATATGTTTTTCTAATGATGCAAGCCATGGTTGAACAAGCTGTCGAATCAGGGTTAACCCAAGAAGCAGCTTTTGAGTTGGTTACACAAGCTTTTTCTGGCGCAGCACAACTAGCGCAGCAGACACCAGAAAAACCGATAAAACAGTTACGTCAAGAAGTCACTTCTCCAGGTGGTACAACTGCAGCAGCAATCAATAGCTTTAAAAATGATGATTTTGAAAATATTGTTAAAAAAGCAGTTCGAGCAGCAGCAGCCAGAGGACAAGAATTGAGCTGTCAAAGCTGACTCGTTTAATCTATTTACAAATAAAGCAAATTTTAAGTGACTCCACTAGTACTTTTATGTGATAAAACAGTTACTTAAAATCAAGTTTGAATTATATAATTATTGTTAAAGAACTACGTTTAGTAAGTTTCTATTATAAAAGGCAAAAAACATGAATCCGTTTGCTCAGCTTTTTTCAATGCTACTTGAAATCTACGTGAGTATTATTTTATTACGTTTTTTTCTTCAGTATTTTCGTGCTGATTTTTATAATCCTCTATCACAGTTTGTGATCAAAGCGACAGATCCTTTAGTTAAACCATTACGAAAAGTAATTCCCGGCTTTGCAGGTATTGACCTTTCAACGCTGCTACTCGCATGGTTAGTAACATTAACTAAATTTTATTTAATTCAAATACTCAGTGGCATGTCACTCGCTAACCCAATTACTTTAATGTTGTTTTCACTTATCGAAGTATTTAAAGCGATGGTGGGGTTATACATATTCTTGATTTTGGTCAGCGTAATTCTCAGTTGGGTACAAACTGGGGGCTACAATCCAATGTTTGCTGTTATCAATCAACTAACTGAACCTGTCTTGGCACCTATCAGAAAAATGCTTCCGGCAATGGGCGGATTTGATCTGTCACCCATGATAGCTTTAATTCTGCTCTACTTTGTATATAGCTCCATCGGTTATTATTTAACGCCATTAATACTCTAGTTCTAACTACTGGCTTTTACTTAGCCTTCTTGTTGTAAGAAGGCTATTTCCTCATATTTGATTAACATTCACCCAATAACATTCATTGTTCTCAGCAAAATTTTAGACATTAACTTCCTGAACACGTTATTTAAACACTTAAAGCCAACCCGAAAAATATCAAACTGAGATAAACCTAAACCAAGCCAAGCCTTTAAATCAATAAAAACTCCCTCTAATCTAGAAATTACTCAAAATATGAGTGATAGGTAGCGGATTTATTTGATTTTTCTGCTACAATCGGAAAACTCCGCAGATTTTGTTTAGAATGATTTGCTAAGAAAACCGATATAAGTACATCTGTAAAATAGATTGTGAGTCGATTCAACCATCAATCGGTAAGAATCAATCGATGAAGTATGGATACATTGGACTAGTTACTAGCTCAACAGCAATTAAGTTATTTAATCGCTTAAAAATAGTATCAATATAACACAGAGCTGAATATTGGCTTCTCTAGTTAAGACAGCAAAGTCTGTAAATTGATACGTTCATGAGTGATATGTTTTTATATGGCTAAAATTGAATGTTTGTATTAGATAATGAGATAGCTGTCCCATGTCACAAGAATTTTCCCAAAATATTGATGCATTTGATGAATGGAAGGCTGATATCGGCCGAAGCTTAAGCCGTTTTCGCTTGTGGCTCCGTCGCAATCAATTATTTGAGCAAGATCTTGATGATCGACTCTACAAACTTCAAGAGTCCCTCAAAAGTGAATATTTAACTCTCGCTTTTGTTGGCGAGTTTTCCCGCGGTAAAACAGAACTCATCAACTCATTATTTTTTTCTGAATATGGTCAAAGAATACTTCCTTCAGATGCCGGCCGTACAACTATGTGCCCTACCGAATTATTTTATGACCGTAAAGAAGCTCGCCCTTACCTAAGACTGTTACCTATAGAAACCCGGTTAGAAGCAACCACATTAACTGAATATCGGAATATGCCGAGCCAATGGACAGAAGTTCCTTTAATGACAGGTTCAGCACAGGAAATGACGTTGGCTCTTTATACTATCACTCAAACTAAAAGTGTATCCGTGGCCGAAGCTATTAATCTAGGCTTTGATGAATCTATGCTGGAAACCAGTGAAAGTGACGAATCAAAAGTTGAAATTCCAGCTTGGCGACAAGCTCAAGTCAGCTTTCCACATCCATTATTCAAACGTGGACTTTGTATTTTAGATACTCCTGGTCTAAATGCCTTAGGTAGTGAGCCAGAACTGACCTTAAAACTATTACCACAAGTCCAAGCCATTGTATTCCTATTAGGCGCAGACACAGGTGTTACCGCATCGGATATGGCAATTTGGGAAAACTATATCCAAACCATTGATAAAGAAAATAAACTCGGTTTGTTTGCTGTATTAAATAAAGTTGATACTTTATGGGATGAACTGTCTAGCCGCAAGAAAGTGGACAAAGCAGTAAAACGCATGATAAGCACTACCGCACGCCAATTGCAGATAGATCCCAATCAAGTTATTCCTGTTTCAGCTCAAAAAGCATTGGTCGCCAAAGTAAAAAATGACAAATCACTACTCATTCGCAGTCAAATTACTGAGCTTGAACATATGCTTTCTGTCAGTTTGCTAGAGAATAAAGAAAACCTTATTTCAGAATCAGTCATTGAAAATGCACAAGGTCTAATTAACGAAGCCAGTCATTTGCTCGATAATAAAAATCAGCGATTAATTGAGCAAAAAGCCGAGCTAGAATCTTTAACTGGTGAAAGTAAAGTACGCGTATCAGCATTAATAGAATCCAACAAAAAAGATTTACAAGCCTTCGAGCATCGTATCATTGCGATAAAACCAAGCCAGCGCTTATTGGAAAGACAAACTCAAATATTGTTATCAACAATCGGTTCACAAATATTATCTAAAGAAGTCGAGTTAACACTGAATGAATTAGTCAATAGTAAAACAACCATTGGTTTATTCAGTAATATGAAGCGCTTTTATTTAGCGATTAATACGATTATGCGTGAGCTTACTCGCGAAGCTGAATTGACCAACAAGATGGCACTTTCACTCTATAATAAGTTTTCAACCGACTTTGGTATGACACTGTTAGAACCTAAATTATTTCCTGCTAAACGCTTAAATCGAGAATTAGAAGAGATTATCAGGCAATCTAAGCGCTTGAATAATAATATATTTACTACTTTTACTGAACATAGCTTAGCTATTCGTCGTTTTTTCTCTGGTACTGTAACAGAAGTTTTAGAGTTTTTTAAAGGTGTCAGAACAGAGTTAACCAGTTGGACGCAGAATGTTATTCATCCACTAACCCAACAGCTAAAAACTCAGCAAAAACTGATTGCCGAGCACCGCAATGAATTATTAGAGCTAAAAAAATCTCGTTCTAATCTGGATGGGAAGATCAAAGCACTAAAACGTCTTATTGAAGAAATTGAAATGGAAAAACAAACTGCACAAGATTTTATCACGTCACTTGAGGATAAAAAACCCAAGCCAGAACAAACGAACATTGTACGGATTTCTCGCGCGACACATTAATCCACTATTTGCAGTCTTTTTTGTAGCAGCCTATTGTTTTTTCACAAATAGGCTGCGTTTTCCTTTAGCAATCTCAAACGACTTTGTTCTAAAAGCGCTTTCAAAAACAGTCTCACTTAAAACGATTTATAGGCTTTTTGTCCAGATTAAGTTTGCTATACTGATGAGCATTATATCGCTACAATCAACTTATCATCCTCCGCTTCAAATTAAATGAATCAAAAATGACCCGAGGAATCAATTATGAACAATTTTTACTCCGTTATAGCTCAATTAAAGAGATTAAAGAAAATACTTGTTTTGCTTTGTCTCAGTACCTTAAGTTTAACCAGCCATGCTAATCAGTTTTCTATTGGTGATGTTACTATTCATTACAATGCGATGAACTCCTCGGTTATCCCCGCGGAAGTTGCAGCTCAATATGGAATAAAGCGAAGTGATCGAATCGGCTTAATTAATATTAGTGTACTAAAAAATGGGCACCCTGTTATTGCCAACATATTCGGGCATGGGAAAAATTTGATAGGCCAATTAAAAGAGCTTGCTTTTAAAGAAATAAAAGAAGACAAAGCTGTCTACTATATTGCAACTTTTAATTTTAGTAATGCGGAAAAACTCAGCTTTGATCTTCAGGTGCAAGCGGAAAAAACAGGCTCACTTATTCCTTTAGAATTTAGCCAGCAGTTATTTTCAGAACAAAAAAAATAGCTATTTTTAATTAATATCTAACTTATTGAAGCATCCCTGCTAACTCACCGTCTAATAAATAATCAATGAAAGGCGGTGAGTATTAATAAACCGGCCTCACATAACAAATTTATATTCCTTCTGTAATCTCGCACCAATACCG
>JAUIHB010000270.1 GCA_030432465.1 Gammaproteobacteria bacterium | reverse complement strand
ACACTGTCTTCCGCATCATCCTTGGAAGCAGAAAGTACTTCAATAAATATTATTTCAGCAACTTCTTGTCTTAAATGCTTACGCTGATCATCACTCATATAGCAATTAATACCTTGTTTTAGTGAGATATAGCATTAATAAATTCAAGCCAATTATCATAGGTATTTTCCATCATTTTATGTAACTTGATACCAATGTTATATTGCGGTATTGCATCTTTTTCGACGAGTTTAATCTCTCGACACCAACGTACTTCTGCCTCAAACCTGAAGCTTTGTTCAAGAGACCTTCTTTCACAAACTTCAACATGGAGTTTAGTCCCCACAGCAATTTTTGAACTCATAATCAACTTTAAACCAGTCGCTGATATATCTTCAGTTAAACAATTGAGCTGAGTTTGCGGTGCATTTTGTGTTGGATCTGACAAAGAAACAGAAACTGACAACTGATTTGGGTTTCGTTTTTGTGCTCTTAGATCATCAACACCCAGCATTTATAGCTCCTCACTGAGACTTAACTAATGAACAAACCTTATCAATAAAATATCTACTACTTTGAGAAAGTATAGATTAGCCAAGTAGCTTTTGCTAAATAACGTGAATTCAAAATATCCAAAAATATGACAGGTGGTTGAACGATAGGTAATATGGTAGCTTTGGTTAGATCGTTAAACCAAAGCCTAAAGCTCAGTTTTCAAGATGACCTAGTTATCACTAAGGTTACAGTGGCTGCATAGTAATCGAGTACTTAAATACCAAACAGCCACTATTACTCATAATAATTTAACTTTGAGTTTTCTTTTCAAGGTACTTATCAACTAATTGCTCTAATATATCTAACGGAAGAGCTCCGTTTTTAAGGATAACATCATGAAATTCAGCAAGATCAAACTTATCTCCTAAAGATTTTTTAACTTTAGCTCGCAACTCAAGAATCTTCATCATACCTACTTTATAAGCACATGCTTGTCCAGGCATAACAATGTAACGCTCAATCTCAGCAATTACATCACTTTTTGCCATACCTGTGTTGTTTAACATGTAATCAATCGCACTTTCTCTTGTCCAACGCTTGGCGTGGATCCCTGTATCAACAACTAAGCGAACAGCTCTAAAAAGTTCCGCTTGTAAACGCCCTATATTGTCATATGGATCTTCTAAAAACCCTTGTTCCCAAGCAACCCTTTCAGCATATAAGGCCCATCCTTCGATGTAAGCCGTAAAAGGTGCCATACGCCGAAAAAAGGGTAATTCTTCCAATTCTTGCGCTACGGCAACTTGGAAGTGATGTCCCGGAATTGCTTCATGATATGCCAAAGTGCGCATACTGTATTTAGGAGTTGCTTTGATATCATATAAGTTAGCATAAAAAACCCCCGGTCTCGAACCATCAAGTGCAGGCGGTTGATAATAAGCTCCTGGGCTGGTTTTTTCCTTAAACTCCGGAATGCGTTCAACTTTAACTGACGCCTTGGCTTGAATGTTAAATGCGCTGCCTATTTTTGCATCGATTTCATCAATTATGGTCTGATAATCTTTTAAAATTTGTTCACGCCCAGCTTTAGTGTCAGGGTAATAAAATCGTTCTTGTGAAGAAAGTTGTTCAATACTAGTAGAAAAACCACCTGAGATATCATACCCCTCAGATGACAAAATTTGCATGATTTGCTGCTGGATACGTGTCACTTCACTCAAACCAACATTATGAATATAATCAGGGGTATAATCAGTACTTGTAAAAAACTGCAAAGCTAAACTATACGCTTTGTCACCATCAGGCAATTTCCAAAAGCCAGCCTGGGCGTTAGTTTTATCGCCTAACCCGCTGAAGTAACGAGTCAACTCTTCATAAGCAGGATAAACCTCACTAATAATAGCCGTTCGAGCCTCGGTCAATATTTGTTTTTTATCGCTTTCTTCGATCCCATCCAGCTTGTTCAGTTTTTGTTCTAAGGCAGTATATAAAATATTTTCTTCAACATTTTTTTGAGTAAAAGCTGACATTTCATCAACTACTCGTTCAACCACAAACTCTGGAGGTAAAATACCTCTTTCCGCTCTTAATTTTACGCCTTCTAAAGTCTGAGCAAATTTGCGAGGTAGTTTATTCAAACGAGAAACATAATCTTGTGCGTCACGCAAATCATTAATCTGGTGTTGTGACTCCATAAAAGTAGGAAAGCCATTTTGCACACCAAACATCTGATTTACCGGGTAATTATGATAAACAAAAGGACGAAACTCTTTAGCGAGCTCAAACAAGTATTCAGCAACATCCTTTGATAGTTGCTCTTCTTCTGTTAGTGTCGACTCATCATATTGTTTAAGTACGTCATACTCTTTTTGGATGTAATCAAACAAGGCAACCGTCGACTCTGGACTCGAATCATCCAACTCGGCATTATGACCACGTATACCAACTTCTTCTAAAAAATGTAATGACGTTAAAGTTTCAGGACTTTCCAATGCAACTTTAATTGCAAATCGATTAAAAAAATTGTTAATGAAAAAAGGTTTGGAATACCATTCATGCGCAAAAAAGGCTCCGCCAGACACCAACAAAACAAGTATGATGCTCAAGACCCATAAGAATATTTTCTTTCCCATAATTGATTATTCCACTTTTAATTAATTACAAATCAGACGGAGTTTTTCGCTGATAAATTTTTGGTAACACTTTGATAAATAAATTAGGAGCCAGACGACGTAAATGGTAACCAAGCCATGGCATTCCATCGGCAATCACAACTTCTGCTTTTTTAGAATTTAGCGCTTTGAGTAACTGCTCAACAAACTTTTCAACAGGTATTCCGTTTTCAATTTCTTGATCCATCTGATTATAACTAGATAAATCTCCAGTCATTGCATTTTGACTAATATTCGTTTTAACAAAACCGGGGCAAATATTAACAACTCGGATCCCTAGATGTTGTGTTTCAGCACGCAAACAATCCATAAAACCAATTAACGCATGCTTGGCGCCTGAATAAGCACTTCTCAAAGGCGACCCAACTTTCCCTGCAACACTGGCAATATTAACAATACAACCTCCACCATTGGTAATCATGTTTGAAACGACAGCTTTAGTTAAAGTAATTGTTCCAAAATAATCTACGTCCATTATTTGTTTGTCGACGGCTAAAAGAGTATCTAAAGCCAATGAACGCTGGCTGACCCCACCATTATTAAACAAAATATCAACAGGCTGAGAACACCAAACATCCTGCACTATTTTGGATAATTCCGCATGCTGAGCTAAATCAAATTGAACGATGCTATGTCTGTCTGGATAACGGCATGCATCAAGTGTAGTTTTTAATGCTTCATTTTGACGACCAGATAAAATAAGCTTAGCGCCTAAACTATCAAGCTTAACAACAAGAGCTCGCCCAATTCCTGAAGAAGCTCCCGTTACCCAGACTGTTTTATTGTTATAATCCAATTAAATACCTATATTTAATTTATAAAACCCCAAATTTATAAACCCCAAAAAACTCTCCTGACAGTTTTATAGAAACAACCCTCAACATCTTCTTTTTAACCAAGGTTAAAACTGACAAAATATTCACAAATAGAATATCCTGTCGATATTCTTTTACATTCAGCATGATACTTGTCAAACAGTATAAAGGTGCCAACCTGTTTTCTCTATCCTCTTAATATTTTGAACTGTAACAAGAGTTTACAATTGAAAGTTAAAAATAATTCGGGGTTAAATTTTCACCAAGTTGAAACAAAATAATCTCATTTTGTAAAAATGAAATAGTAAATATTTTAATGAAAACTTCTATAAATATTCTCAGGACAATAAAGTTAAAGAAAAGGAAAATGTGAATTAGCTCACAAGATTTATATCGTGGCTCTGCTAATATCAGCTGATTATTCAAGAGACAAATCAAGCAATGAAGCTTGGATTAAGAAAAAAGCTCAAAGGATAAAGGGCAAGAATAATAAATAAAGTAGCGTAAATCACTCTTACGTCTTCCCTGAAACTTGGTTATTACAGTTAGTGGCAGACTAACATCAATAACCACAAAGTAAACGAGGCTAGCATGTTAATTAACACTATTAACAAGACCCCAAAAAAGCAAGGAAAGCTAGCAAACTCATCTCAAGATACTTATCAACAACACAATCTGGAGATTGCCTTTGAAGCAATTAGAGCTGAAGCAGCTAAATATAAGCTTGCTGGACACACTCAAGTGACAGGTTGGTTTAAATAATTAAGTAATGATCGATACACAATAAAAAAGAGCCGGAAGGCTCTTTTTTATTGTGGCAATTTAAAAACCTGTAAAAAGATAAAACTCTTATACAGATTGAACAACTTCCGCCAACTCACCATTACCATGCATTTCTAAAATAATATCGCAACCGCCAATAAGTTCACCATTCACCCACAGTTGTGGGAATGTTGGCCAATTAGCGTACTTTGGTAGCTCAGCACGAATATCTGGATTTTGAAGAATATCGACATAAGCGAATTCTTTGCCACAAGACATGATAGCCTGAGAAGCCTGTGCAGAAAAACCACACATAGGCGCTTCTGGAGAGCCTTTCATATAAAGAATGATCTTATTCTCTTCAATCTGCTGCTTTATCTTATCAACTGTTTCCATTTTTAACCTCTAAAATTAGACAAACTAGCGTTTCGCGAGGATTGTATACGTTTTCCAACGTTGGATCCATTCTACTATGAGTTATAGCTCGAAACGCAATCTGCTCACCAAAAGTTCGTCATAATAGATATTAACTATAAAAAACCAACCCTTTTAGAATATTCCCTGTAACAACGAGCTAAATCGATCTAGAATAGCCACGTCGACATACACCAACAATTCTAGGAGAACATTATGTCTTTTGAACTACCTGCATTACCTTATGCAAAGGATGCACTAGCTCCAACAATTTCAGAAGAAACTATCGATTTTCACTACGGTAAACATCACAATGCTTATGTAGTTAATTTAAATAAATTGGTAGCTGACACTGATTATGCATCAATGAGTTTAGAAGAAGTTATCAAAAAGTCTGACGGAGGCGTTTTCAATAATGCCGCTCAAATCTGGAACCACACATTCTATTGGAATTGTTTATCACCAAGCAAAACTTCTGCTTCTGATGAACTTGCTGGCGCTATTGATGATGCTTTTGGCTCTTTGGACGCATTAAAAGAAAAGTTTATTGCTTCAGCGACTGGTAATTTTGGTTCAGGTTGGACTTGGTTAGTCAAAAATAGTCAAGGCAAACTAGAAATCGTAAATACTAGCAATGCTGGCTGTCCGCTCACTGAAGATTATCAACCACTTCTTACTATTGATGTTTGGGAGCATGCGTATTATATCGATTATAGAAATGCGCGACCTAAATATTTAGAGTCTATCTGGAACATCATTAACTGGGATTTTGTTTCAGCTAACTTTTCGAAGTAAGTCTTAAAGGAGATACTTTTAGAGTATCTCCTTCCTTTTCTTCCCTCTCACTTTCTCCGACATTAGTTTTCTTTAGTCATCTGGCTAGATAATCAGTTATCTCTTACACATAAACGCGCATTTATCTGGTGTAAATATTTCATAAACAAGCTATCTTATAGCATCTCAAATCATTACTTTGACAACAACGGACATCCCCTATTGCTTACAAGGATTGTAATCATGAAGTATTTATTTACCCTATTATTACTCATTATTTTCTCTAGTTTATCTCATGCTAA
>JAUIHB010000269.1 GCA_030432465.1 Gammaproteobacteria bacterium | reverse complement strand
ATTGTTTATTTTACGCAGATCATGAGTCACACGTTCAGCAAAGGCATTCATAGTTTACCCCGCAACCAGTACTGGTTGTACTTCCAATGTGTCATGTTCCTTAATTTCATTGGCCATCAATGTTGAATTCGGAGGAATGGTCTTTCCTGAGGTCGTGCTAACTAAGGTATAGTCAGTATCCGTTGGGAGTGACCAGTTATCAACAGAGGCTTGAATAATATCCGCGCCAGTATTATTTACATCAAGTGATACTTCGGCTTTTCTCGTTTGATCAGCGGTTCGTATGATTACTTTTATTTCTGACATTGTTATTACTCCAGTTCAATAATGGTCGTTCTATTTTCGTGTTCAAAGCGAATAAACTTTGTTGGTATTGTCTTACCAGCGTATTGAGACAGAAGCTCATTAATAGAAAAACTGTCTTTTATTGTGACGTCAACACTATCACTGCCACAAGTTTTGCAAATAGTTAAGGACGAATCAAAATGAGAGGCGAGCTGAAATACTACCTCTGGTTTTTCTTCACTTGGGTTGCACTTTATACACTGGAAAGAGACTAAAATGGGCTCACTTGTGGTTAAACAAATATCGTCATTTAGTTGTTTATCAAAAACACTTTCAATCTCAGCTTTACCGCTTATAACCGATATAGGCTCATGAAAAGAGGCACATCCTGGACATAGTGCGCTTTGCTCAATTGTGCTGACCGTTGAATGTCCAGTGAAGCTATCGATCAAAATTCGTTTGGCTGTACTTTCTGATGGATTATTTAATAGATTTAGTGCATTAGAAACGGCTAACGCAGCAGTCAGGCTTGAGGTGATAATCGTTGTCGGTATTTTCTTTTCAATAAATGATATTTTTTTTAGCCAACCACAAGAGTATCTTTTTTGCATCCGCTCATAGACGCTATCAGGCAGATTACATTCATAACACGCGATATGTTCTCCTGATTTGAAGGGAAATATTTCAATTTGGGAGAATTTACTATCGATACCTGTATTGATGAGGTTCGTTTTGGTAATGAGGCATATTTGATTTAATCGTATTCGTGCTTCAAAGTTATCAACACAACAAACAATACAATCATAACTTTTGGCTTGTTTAAATGTTAGCAAGTCCCAAAAATCCCCATGATAAGAATTCACTTCAATTTCAGGTTCAAGCTCTTTCACTCGTATTCCTGCAACATCCGCTTTACTCAAGCCAATATCACTTTCTCTAAACAGGACGCTACGAGTTAAGTTATGAATTTCTATTGTATCAAAATCAAATAAGTCAATTTTTCCTACACCTAACAGGGCAAGATTTTTGGCTACTTCATTACCGACTGCGCCACATCCAATGATGGCGAAAGAAGACGCTTTAACATCATCCTGAGAAAACCAGTCTATTAATGAATGTCGGTGATAGCGATCAATATTCACGGTTTAATTTCCCTTTTTATTTGTTCCAGCGCTTGGTTCAGTAGCTTCGAAACCGCTTCGCCGTGTCCAGACATAAAAGTGTCCGTTTTATCCGGGTGGTAAAGGCGCATCTTTTTTCTGTATGCAATTTTCGCTTCAGCTAAAGTGCTCCCGCGTTCAATACCCAGTCGTTCATATGGATTTTGCGCTCTTAACTTTTCCAGTTGGTTCTCATAACTTGTGCTAACTTCATTCCATTTCATTATTCTGCGCTCAGTATCATCGATTTTTGGGAAATAATAATTTCATAGCCAAACTTGGGATGCTTAATGAGTAGCCCTCGGACTTTAATTGTTTTTCCTGTAAGCCCTGTGATATAGGGTTTACCACCAACTTGGCGTACACCGCCTTTACTGAAAAAGACGAGCTTAAAACCTTGAGTCCATGATTTGTTTTCAAACATGACAGCAAAATCATTACCCCGTCGACTCTCATTAACCTTATGGACTATACCCTCAAAGGTAACCACGGAACCGACGTGTTGTTTGTAGTTTTGAAGTGTGACAACGCTTGGTGTGTAATCTTGTCCATCGGTCTTTTTACCCGCAACCACAGCAATAATGGTCGTTGACTGACAGGCAACGCATTGTGAGTTATTAGCCTCACGTAAGACTTGGAGGCTATCGGTATGATAATAGACCTTACACGACTGGCATTGATAAAGACCAAGGTTGGTATCGAGTGGAGCGCCTGTAAAAGCATCATGAAGACCATTAAGATCAGTTGTCGTCGGTAGGCTGGTTATCGTGTTGCTTGAACGGTTATTAAAACTTATTTTTTTATTGCTTCGGTTGTTAGGCGATGGACGAAACGTTTGCGGTGGCTGACTTTCTTTCCGCTTATTATTTGGGGTGTAAACTGTTGTCTCGTTTCTATGATATCTATTTTTTTTTAGCCGTGAACGACGAAAAAAGACTGATAGTACAATTCCAATGATGACTAGTATTAGGATTTCCATTCTTTATTTATTCTTTTATTCAGTTTTTCTCAAAGGGTGTTCATGACCAATTGAGTGTTATTTTTGATAGTATTTATCAGGCAAACACAACCTTATTTGAAATAATAATCTCGTCATGAAATAAGTTTGTGTGTTGAATTTTCAAGTCTTATTCTACACATAAATCTAACCTGAAAGTAACTAAAATATTCGGCATTTAGGATTGGGTTTTTATAGTGTTTTCCATTTGTTTTATCAATGAAATTAAATTTAGGCAAACTTAACTTCATCTTTTTTATTCTTCCATGCTTTGTGAGCTTCTATCGTGTACTCAATATTATTGCGACTAATCGTATTCTTGAATGCTATGCTTTCTTTTTTAACTCGAAATGAGATGCCGCTGTTTAGTAGACGTTACTATCTCTTTTCAAAATTCTTATAACTTTCGAAGTGATTTAAAACAGATTTGTTTAGTAACAACGACTAGGTTATCGATTATCGTAACCGATGAATATTTTTACTATCAAAAAAAACCTCATCCAAAATCGTTGGAGGTTTTAAGTATATATTTTTAATCGTGCCGTTAAACTGCATGTAAAGATAGATGGAAACGGAAAAAATAAATGGTCGGTATTTTGTTACAATTTTTACGCTATTAGCGAGTTATAAGACTTTAAGCTGATTTAGGGCGCTCTTATCTTCTCGTGAAAGTTATGACCTTATTCTTGTTGAGAATACTTGTTAGTTCATTTATTTCAATAAACCTATACCGATCTTGTTGCAGGTTTTTGAATGCTAAATCGTTCTGCTTTCGTTAATATTTCTCCAGAGGCAGTTGAAAGCTGAAAAAATAAATTATCTATATTTTTTGACCGTTTTTTATGCTGTTTTTGAAAAAATAGGTTTACAGTTTCTGTGAACTAATTTAACTAACGGGGAGTTATTCAATGAAGAAAAAACGTAAGAAAAAAATTACTATTTTTAAAAAATACTTTAGACGGACGCGAATAATGATAGCTATTATTTATTGGTTGTTTAAAATGATTTGGTTGCTCAAATCAGAGAATTGATGTTTAGATTTAGTTGAAAAAAACTGAGCATCTGTTTTGAGCATTATGTTGAAGATGTATAGATGATGTAGTGAACACAGGTTCTTAAATTTTTTTGTTGTTGATTTAAGGGTAGTCCCCTCTAATAATTAAGTTTAAATTATTGATGGGGACTATCACTCTTTTTCTACGAAATAGTCAGTAGCACCTGTCTATAGCTAAACCGATGGATACTGATTTTTAAGGTGTAAAAAATTTTGTATAGTTTCTACTTAACGAGCCAGCACACTGAAAATATTAATCCTGCAAAACTGACTGAAAATAAGCTTCCGCTTTACGTTGCAGTTTTAACGCGCGAATGCCTTCATTTCTCTCTTTATCTTCAATAATTTCCAGCGCCCAGTCATTTTGTGCACAGCGCTCAAACCGCTCGCCAGCAATTGCAAGAAGTTCGATAATATCAGTGGTGGCTTTTTGGCCTGTAATATTGTGAGACTTTAAATAATTGAGTTGGCGGGTCACCCAAGCTTGCATTTGAGTATCGGAGTAATGTTGGAATATCTGGGGGTAACGCTCTTTAAGCGTCAACCCCATTTTTAATGCCACTGGCTTTTGTTGCAGTTGAGCCAGTTGTTCCATTTGTGCCTGTCTGATTGCTAACATGGTATTTCCCTATTTTGTGGTTTTACGATTGAATAATTTTTGACTTACCGAACAATTTCCCATTGGCCATCAAACTTTGACCACATCACCGGAATACTCTTTTCAAAATCGGCTTCTACATGTTCAAATATCAAGCTGGAATCGAGTGATAATTTCCAATGATGTAGCCAAGTGATTTTATGATTAAAGGCAACACAGAAATCAACCGCATCAAATTCTAGCTCACTCAATACCCACTCGTCATCCTTAATAATCCCTCTGAGATGAACAATCAGCTCCCAGAGATTTTGTCCGTCTTCCATATAAAAGGCTTGGTCATATTCTTTGCAACGTGCCGCAAAGAGTTTTTTCATGGCCTCGGTATCATTGGTGTTCAGCGCATCCCAGAGTGGTTGGTAGACTTTAATCATGTTAGCGCGTTCTTCCAGCCAGTCATCATCACTATAATCATTATGATAAATTAAATCGTCGGCCTCAAAAAAGCGCCATAGTGGAAAGGGCGTAGGGAGCTGTATTGTTTGAGTAATTTGTAGCGCTTTGGTGATACCTTTTTTTACTTCATACCCAATCACCTGAAATGCGCCCGAGTCTGATTCTTTTATTTGCTCATCAACTATGTCAAACTGTATGGGTTTTGAAGACTCCGCAATAGAGTCAAGCAAAGCCTTTTGATTATCAAAATCCACAAGATAATCATCTTCTCCATATCTTTTTAGTTTTGTCGCATCGTAAGCTATCGTTGAAACTACAGTCGAATGTTGCTCACCATGTTCTTTGACTCTCAGCTCAACGGTGAATTGTCCTTCTTCATGCATACTGGTATCGTCAGTTAAGGTTGTAATATTTAAATGGTGAATATCAATCGTATTTTCCCCATTTTTCAGCCATTGGTTAATCGGGTATTCCATATTCAGTGGTTCACCAATTCGGTCTTCTTCCACCAGACAACCATTCACCGCCAGTCGATAACCACAGTGTTTGCTATTTATTTTTAAGGTATAAAAAGGTTTTGTATAATTCATTAAACTCTCGCTTATTTCTGTTCCTGCTATTTCTCTATCTGACCACTGAAGATTGATTTTATCGGGACAAAGGGCGACTCTTTAGCTTTAAAGATACAAAAGTCCATTAACGTCTTCTTTTTTTCCCCTCTAGAATTAGTTTCAGTCTTTTTACCTTTAACAGCATCGCCATCACCACGGCCTCCAATAGACTTGGGGACTTCTGTTAATTTTTTTGCTTTTCCTTTGGTCGACGATTTCGTGAACCAGACAAAGGCTTCAATATAAACGGACAGACCACTGTAAAAACTCTGGTAACATAATCCCTCGCCCTTGGCGATGACCTTGCCTTCCAATTTTACCTCAGGGTTATAGCCAATGGTATAGCCTAAACGAGATTCCCCCGTTCTATCCGCGGATTTTACCTCTAGTTTCACACCTGCCCCATCAACCAAAGCACTTCCAAAGCCCAACGCTTTGATGATCTTCAGGTCGCTGGATACCTCACCATTCAGCTCAGCATTAATGCCTGCATAAAGGGTAGATTTTTCTACATCACTGGTAAACTTATCTTGACCAGATTTTTTACTCAATACCAGTCCAGCCTCTGGATC
>JAUIHB010000268.1 GCA_030432465.1 Gammaproteobacteria bacterium | reverse complement strand
TGCTGTAATTCTTCCGGTGATGCATTAGCATATTTTTCAGCATCAGCCATCTCATCAGCTTCTTCTTTGTCGCTTAAACGCTTTTCACAAGCATCAATTTCACTTTGACTTAGTCCAAACTGTTCGGCTAACTGGGATTCAAAACATTGGTTCATAGCATCATCAGAGGCTTCACCAAACCCAAATTTATCCAAGCAGTTCCCCAAAATCACACGATATTTTTTCAAGAACTCACTTTCTGAAGATTTAACACACTTAGCCGCTTCAGCTAACTCGCCTGACTCTTTCATTTGAGTAATAGCCATTTCAATAACACTATCCCATTGCGAAGCGTGCGCATTAGGCATAGAAAAACCAATAAACGTAACTAAAACAGTAAGCAATGCAAAAAATCGTAGCATCGTAATTTCTCCTTGAGTAGTCCAATACTCTTTAATATTTATTTTAAACTTATCTACTTATTTGAAGGTTATAGTGCTTTTTAATAAACAATCAGCTCTCCTATTACCGATAATACATCACTTCTGTCATTCAGCTATCACCACAAGTCATTCAGCTAATAACCGTATCATCGACAATACAAATGTTGCTTACTACACAAGCATGAGGATTTTACAAGAGTTTAAACTCTCGAAAGGAGAACTAAAAGACAGTTTATAAATTTAATCACTATTGTTTTTTCAATAGTTGTTCTACTTTTTCAATCACCAGCTCAACACTGATCCGCGCCATTAATGCCTGCCCTTTAGCCCGTTTTCCCCAAGAGTTCAATTGCCAGCTTTTTCCAGTCTCTTCTTCAATAACTTCATCATAAACTGACGCAACATCCTCCTGATAAAGGTATGGTCCAGTCCGCCGCGGATTGCTATGGGCATATAAACCGACAACCGGAGTACCAACAGTCACAGCGATGTGTGCAGGCCCAGTATCAGGTGCTACAACGAGTCTGGCGCTTTGAAGTAAAACTAATAATTGCTTTAAACTGGTTTTGCCAACAAAATTTCGGCACTCAATGGAGCATTGTGACTGAATAGACTCAGCCAACGATTTTTCCATGACTGAGGGCCCACCACAAAGGACAATCTGCATTCCTTTTTTATGGGCATATTCAGCAACTGCGGCGTAGCGCTCAGGCAACCAATTGCGTTCAGCCTTGCTCGCGGCAGGCGCAATCACTAAATAGCTAGGATTTTTAGCAAAGTGCTTTTCATGCCATTCAACGGCTTGTTGCGAAATAGGCATACGCCAGACAAAGGGAGCCGATTCAGCAACCCCAATTGCTCTGGCAAACGCCATAAAACCTTCCGCAACGTGTGGATGTTCTTGCGCAGCAATCCTGCGATTGGTAAATAACTGCTGCCCTTCTTTAAGTCTGTTTTTATCAAATCCCCACTTTTCTTTTGCTCGAATACACAATGTTGCTAAACTTGCTCTCAGAGCGACCTGCATATGTAGCAAAATATCAAATGAGCGATTTTCCAAACGTTTTTTTAAATCCCAATAACCACGTAATCCTGCTTTTTTATCAAAAATGACAAACTCGACTCCGGTCAATCCTTCTAATAACATATATTCCACTTGGCCTATCACCCAAGTAATTTGGGCTTGTGGCCAACGTTTCTGGATTGCTTGTACTGCTGCAACGGCATGACAAACGTCACCGATGGCCGATAAGCGTAAAATACAAATAGATTGTGGGTTATTTATTTTTGACAACATTCGATTAACTTCTTTACAATTCGCATGCTATTTTAAAGTAAATTAAATCGCGCCTCTATACTTATCTTAACTCTAAGCCATTCAACCCTTGGGAACTAATTTGTCAATTCATCAACGGAATTACGATAACCACATATTGCTATTTCCTGAGAGCAGTCGCCATTTAACTCAACTTATTCAACCAGAATGGTTTACCGTAGAATATTGGAAAGTTAGTAATGGCATCACAGGCAAATCTCATGGGCGTCATATCACCTGGTTTATAGAATATGAACAAGACGAATGGGTATTAAGACATTATTACCGTGGAGGCATGATAGCCAGGTTGTCCAACGACTCTTATTTATACACAGGTATTAAAAATACCAGAGCTTTTCAAGAGCTGTATTTATTGGATCAAATGCACCGCCAAGGACTTCCTGTTCCCCAGCCTATTGCAGCCAGAATCACTCGTCAAAAATTAGTTTATCGAGCTGATCTTTTAATGCAAAAAATACCCAATGGTCACGATTTGGTTGCATTATTGCTCAAAGAACCACTAAGGGAGGCTGAGTGGCGCTCAATTGGTGCGATGATTGCCAAGTTTCACTCATCAGGCATTTACCACTCAGATTTAAACTCGCATAATATTTTGCTTGATAAAGACAACGAGCCTTGGTTAATTGATTTTGACAAGTGTGAAAAAAGACGACCAGAAGAACAATGGCAACATGCCAATTTAACTCGTCTAAAGCGTTCACTAAATAAAGAAAAAAATAAAAATTCAGATTTGCATTTTGATGCAACCAATTGGCACTGGCTATTACAAAGTTATCATTACCATACCAACCCAAATGATTAAATTTTAGATTAGCGTATCAATTTAAAATCATTCTTAAGATAGTAAACTCTTTAGACTTGTAACAATCTTGTTGGTACACCCCTGATTTTGCTGCATGAAAACTTTAGCTTGTTGGCGGTTTTTCTCTAGCGCTTCGGGGCTACTCAACCAATTAGTTACTTGCTGTTGCAGCTGATGAGAATTTTCTACTACTTGTAATAATTGCTGCTCAATCAACCGCTCGCCGACTTCATTAAAATTATAAAAATATGGCCCCATAATAACGGGTTTTCCACAGACTACAGGCTCTAATGGATTATGCCCACCACGTTCAATTAGGCTCCCCCCAACAAAAACACAATCGGCAACCCCACAAAACAATAAAACTTCTCCCATCGTATCCCCAACCAGAACACTATGATTTTCATTAGGTGTTATATTTTGCTCTACCCAATGGCTACGCTTCACATAATTCAACTCTGACATTTGACATTCTTTGGCTAAATCATCAAATTTTTCAGGATGGCGAGGCACAGCAATTAGCAGCATATCAGGGAATGATTTTAATAGTTTCTGATGAGTTTGTAAGATCAGTTTAAACTCGTCAGGATGAATACTTGCAGCCATCCAAATAGGACGATTTTTTTTCCACGTTTGTATTAAATGATTCTGCTGCTTTTTGATCTTCTCATCAAGCTCGATATCAAATTTAATATTTCCCACCAAAGTAATTTTATCCTCGGCTACCCCAAGACGTGAAAAGTTAGCTTTATCTTGCGGGTATTGTGCTGCTATAAATTGGATTGAGTTTAGTATCTGAGCCGTCAATTTGGGATATTTTGTATATTTTAAATAGGATTTATCAGACAGCCTTGCATTCGCCAACAAAACCGGAATGTTTTGCTGGCAACAGCGATGCAATAAGTTAGGCCACAACTCAGTTTCCATAATAATGAAAGCCTGTGGCGCAATATGTTTTAAAAAGCGTTGACAACTGCCGGGCCAGTCAACCGGTAAATAGACCTGCTTTACGGCTTCACCCAATAAATCATTAACCGTTTTCTTACCTGTTGGTGTTGTGGTGCTGATAATAATTTCATGTTTGGGGTAAGCTTCAATTAAAGCTTTAATCAGAGGTACTGCTGCACGCGTTTCACCGACTGACGCACAGTGAACCAAAAGCCTTGGTATTGGTACAGTTGATTCTTTATTACCAGCCTGAAAGTTTCCAGCGACGGCGTTTTTTGCGGGTAATATACATGTTTTAATAATGAATCCAAGGCGTTGCAAAAAACCTCCTCGGTATTCAGGTGCTTTCAATGCGCGAAAAAAGAAATACCCCCAGATAACAGGCGATAATAAATACAAAAGCAATGTGTAAAAAAAACGATTCAACCTAAGTATTTTCCTCAAAGTGCATTAAAAACAATGTTTGTAGAATTGACTAACACTCAACAATAATTTCTGAAGTCACTGAGTTTGCTAAAAAACAACTTTCATGCGCTAGATGGTGTAGTTTTTTTATTTGCTCCGGAGTTGGATCAGCATTTAAAAATTTGACTTTGGGCCTTAAAATCACTTGCGTAACGGCTAATTTATTTTGCGCATTTTTCGCCATAATACCCTCGGCATCATCCTGATAATCAATCACGGTTAATTTTCTTTTTGCCGCAATAGAAAGAAAAAATAACATGTGGCAACTGGCAAGCGAAGCGACAAATGCTTCTTCAGGATCAACATTTTCCTCTACTGAGTAAGGTAAGGGAACTATATGAGGAGAAGAAGACGCAGGTACAACAATACCTCCATCAAAATGCCAAGTATGACCTCGACTGTAATGCCCTGCCAGAAAGTCCTCTTTCTGGTTTTCCCATTTCACCGTTGCATAATAACTAGCCATACAAACAAACTCCTTAACTTTTAAAAAAGATTACTTGGTAGCATAAAGTGAAAAAGAAACAAAGAACAGCGGATAAACAACACAAACAACTATTGCTTATCCGCTGAGTCAAAGAAAGATTATGCGTCGCTACTGGCACTACCAGTGGTAGAAGATTCGCTTTTAGCCTTGCCTTTACCACCTTTAAAATCAGTTTCATACCAGCCAGTTCCGGTTAATCGAAACCCAGCAGCAGAGACTAATTTTGACAAAGCTGGTTGATGACATTCAGGACAGTCCTTAAGGGGATCATCACTCATTCGCTGCAACTTTTCTAAACGATGATCACAAGCACTACACTTATATTCATAGATTGGCATGATTTTTACTTCCGATTAAAATCTAAACAAATACAGAGGCACAATATAAGGCTTTTTCAAAAAATTAAAAGGTTTTGTAGGTAAAAATCGTGTCTTTTTTATCTGTTTTTGCGTTTTATCATATGAGTGACGCATTTTCGCTGTTAAAATAAATCCAAAATAATGGCAATGAATGATGAAAAAACAATAAAAATTATTAAGCACTAATTTTATAGTCGTTTATATCAAACACCCGCCACCAACAAAATAATCGGTCAGTAAAGAGAATAATTTAATGAGAACCACGCAATATTTATTAGCTACCCTGAGAGAAGATCCTAGCGATGCCGAACTCATCAGTCATAAATTGATGCTACGTGCAGGATTAATCCGCAAACAAGCGTCAGGACTTTATACTTGGTTACCCACAGGGTTGAAAGTATTGCGTAAAGTTGAAAAAATCGTGCGTCATGAAATGGATGCCATTGGTGCAGGTGAACTTCTGATGCCAATGGTTCAGTCAGCAGACTTATGGGAAGAATCTGGACGTTGGGGAGATTTTGGTCCAGAGCTACTGCGCATTCAGGACAGACATCAGCGAGATTTTTGTTTAGGCCCAACCCATGAAGAGGTCATTACAGCACTGATTCGTGACGAAATCCGCAGCTACAAACAATGTCCAGCGGTGTTTTATCAAATTCAAAGTAAGTTTCGCGATGAAGTCAGACCACGCTTTGGTGTCATGCGAGCTCGTGAATTTTTAATGAAAGATGCCTACTCGTTTCACACTAGTGAAGAGTCGCTACAACAAACCTATGATTTGATGTATCAAGCCTATAGCAACATATTTACTCAACTCGGGCTAGAATTTCGTGCAGTTATTGCTGATACAGGCTCCATCGGTGGCAGCGCTTCTCACGAGTTTCACGTATTGGCAGAATCCGGCGAAGACGCCATAGCGTTTAGTAGCGAGAGTGATTATGCTGCCAATGTTGAAAAAGCGGAATCACAACCTCCCGCGCAAAGTACACAAGCACCAAGCGCAACTAT
>JAUIHB010000267.1 GCA_030432465.1 Gammaproteobacteria bacterium | reverse complement strand
CGCTTTTTCTGATACATGTGGAGCCAACAGGATGCTCATGATTCTTTCTTGGTTCATCCCCACATCTCCTCAAATTTCTTAACCGCTTCCACAGTAATAATTACTTTATCAAAAGCAATTAAACTAACTGGGTCACATGCACTGACATCACGAACGTCAACTTTGTGCAAGTTTCTAGCAGCTAAGTAAAGATTTTCTTCAACGTTGTCAGTCACAATCAATGCGTCAGTCAAACCGTAATCAGCTAATTTCGTAACCAAACCTTTGGTTTTTGGCGTATCAACTGAAAAAGACTCAACAACCACTAATCTTTCTTGACGAATCAACTCAGATAAAATGCACTGCATTGCACCGCGATACATTTTACGATTAACTTTTTGTGAGTGATCTTGTGGACGTGCAGCAAAAGTTACACCACCAGTACGCCAAATAGGACTACGAATAGTTCCAGCACGCGCACGACCTGTACCTTTTTGACGCCATGGTTTAGCACCACCGCCTCTTACATCACTACGAGTTTTTTGTGCTCTTGTACCAGCACGAGAGCCAGCCATAAAAGCAACAACAACTTGGTGAACTAATGCTTCGTTAAATTCGCGACCAAAAGTCACTTCAGAAACTTGCACAGCAGACGCTTTTGCGCCGCCAGTTACCGCTAAATTAATTTCCATTCTCTAATCTCCCCCTAAACCTTAACTGCCGGGCGAATGATAACATCGCCACCAGTAGCCCCAGGTACGGCGCCTTTAATTAGAAGAATATTGCGCTCAGCATCAACTCGAACAACAGCAAGATTCTGTGTTGTTACACGCTCAGCACCCATATGACCGGACATTTTCTTACCTTTAAAAACTTTACCAGGAGATTGGTTTTGCCCAATTGAACCATTTGATCTGTGTGATAGCGAGTTACCGTGAGTAGCATCTTGAGTTCTAAAGTTCCAACGCTTAACACCACCTTGGAAGCCTTTACCCTTAGATATACCTGTAACGTCTACAATTTGACCATTTTCAAAGATATCAACCTTGATTTCCCCGCCAGCTTCAAAGCCTTCTAGAGAATCCGTAGTAAATTCCCAAAGTCCACGTCCTGCTTCAACACCAGCTTTCTTGAAATGTCCTGCTGCAGGAGCATTAACTCGGTTTGCTTTACGCTCGCCAGCTGTAATCTGAACAGCTTGGTAACCATCGTTTTCCTGAGTTTTAACCTGAGTGATTCGATTGGGTGACACTTCAATCACTGTAACCGGCGTAGAAACACCGTTTTCGTCGAACACTCGGGTCATGCCGCATTTGCGACCAACGATTCCGATTGCCATTATTAAAACCCTCTAAATACGTTACATAAAAAAATATGTAACAAACCCTTGTCGTTTTTATGCAAACTTTCGCTTAAAAACCAACCTTAAATTAAACTTCAAATTTGTCTTTAAGAAAGACTAATTTGAACGTCTACACCTGCAGCCAAATCCAGTTTCATTAATGCATCCACTGTTTTTTCTGTCGGTTCTTCAATATCAACCATTCGCTTATGAGTTCTAATTTCATATTGATCTCGCGCATCTTTATTGACATGCGGAGAGATCAGAACCGTATAACGCTCTTTGCGTGTCGGTAATGGAATAGGACCACGAACTTGTGCACCGGTGCGCTTAGCTGTATTTACGATCTCAGCAGTTGAAAGGTCAATCAACTTATGATCAAACGACTTTAAGCGTATTCGGATTCGCTGCTTAGCCATGCAAAGAATCTCCAAAGTTAAAATTAAACATATAAAATCCGCCCCTCCTGCATTTGCTGGAGTGCGGTATAAATTCTTTTCGACCAAAATCTGGTCGGTTGTCGAGATAGAGGTTTAATTCTACCCTCACTAACCACAACTTAATGTTAATTAGTGGATACCCTTCTGGACTTATCCAAATTGGGAGCGCGATTATAATGAAAAGGGATTCGTAATACAACTAGAATTAAGAATTAATTTTACAGGGAGTGTTTATAGCTTTATTTGCCCGACACAATAGGTTTGTATTTACGACTTCAGAAAGGTCAAGTTAAACCTCCTTTTAAACATAGACCTTTGTTATTTCGGGTGTTATAGCGCGGTTAATGCAGAGAGTTTAGCTCTATAAGCAGCACGAGTTTCACTTTCCAAGGCTAGCTCCGCAGCTTTACTAAAAGCTTCTTTAGCCCGTCGATGGTTACCTTTGAGAAATTCAACTTTACCTAGACCTGAAAAACCGTAATGTAAATAAGGAGCTAGCTCTATGACTTTATTATAATAATCAAGTGCTTCTCCCAAATTGTTAGCTGCTAATGCTTCATCAGCCAAATCAAGCCAATCAAAAGGATCCGGAATATTTAAATCGGCAATCTGCCCTTTAATCTCCTCAGCTTCATCAACTCTTTGGTTTCTGAGTAAATATTTATGGTAGTTACTCAATAATTCTAACTTTTCGTCTGCATAACGAAGTCCATACAGGTAAAGCTTCTCGGCATCCTCACTATAACCTAACCGATCATAAATCAAAGCAATCATATTCGTTGCATGAGCATTATTCTCGGCAAACTCCATTGAATGACGAGCCAGCCAGAATGCATCAATTAAACGATTATCGATAATGGCCTCAGCGGCCATATTGCGAAAATACATCGACACAAATTCAGAATGTTGGACACGGCGTTTAGCTATCGAGCCAAAAGTAGGAAAATAGTCAATTTTTAATACTGGTCTTAAAATAAAAACAAACCCTTCTTCAGGTAAAGTTGGCTCGAATAACAAGCTTCGAACATGTTGAGAACTTAAAATAGTATTACCTTTCTTTTGATAAACGGGAGGTGTTCTCATAAGTTCATAACCAACCTCAACATCAGCTATTTTAGCAAGTGCCGTAGTCAAAATACCTAAAGACAAGCAATTACCTGAGTTTTTCGCAGCAGATTCTGAAGCAATATAAGTATTACTATGATAATTAAAACCTTTTATCATCTTTTCCAGATATTTAGAGACTAACTTATTTTTTGCTAAATTTTTGTTAGAAGGATGTCTCAAAAATTTTTGAAAATCTTCTACTTGAGCAGGAGCAAGCTCGAAAATTTTCTCTTCTGTAATCAGTTTAGGCTTGCTACCAAATTCAGGATAAATCTTGATAGGAATTGACTCTTGCTTAGCTGCAACGCTCATATCAGAAGGGACGGTATTACTCACACAAGCCTGAAGTGATATCACCATAACACTTGCAATTAAGTATCTTTTCAATATTTGCTTAAATAACACGATACGAATTCTCCCAATCAACAACCAAGGGTACATTTTTAAGTATAGAGTGTGGTGCTTAAAATTCAATCAATTTGAGATGAACAATCGGATCTGTGTGCTAAAATATTGAGAATATCTATTTTGAATACAATATAAAGGTGGCAGCTCCGAGCCCTTATTAAAGAGTAAAGCTAAAAAGAGCCTCCGTTATTGTTTTTTAAACTAGCTAAAAAATGAAAATTCGTCTCATAAAGGTATAAATAATGAATGATCGGCAATACGATCACTACCAAGTCATTTTATCTGGTTCAATGAAATTGAGCTCAGGACGTAAAAAAACGCTTTTAAAACTACACGAACTACTTAGAATTCCCTTAGAGTCGGCAGAATTATTACTTGATGGCCAAAAAAAAATAGCATGCCATGACTTGTCTCATAGAGATGCTTATCAGGTACAGCAAAAGCTACAAGAAATAGGAATTGAATCTAAGATTCGACTTATTCCGCCGAAAGAAACGATTAAAAATTTCGATTTAGTACCTGAAGGTGAAGAGCAAACACCTTATAAACAATTACAAGAAAAAGTAAACAGAGGTGAAATGAGCCGCTGTCAAAAATGCGAAACGATTAATCATTCGACACGAGTTTATTGTTCACAATGTGGAGCCCAATTAACTGATATTCCGTCTGGGGGAAAATCTCAGCTAAAAACAAGAATATTAGCAATAGCTATGTTAATACTTGTATTGATAAGCTTATATTTTATCTACTAAAGAAGTTAAGTCTCATATCTCTGCTTTATTAACCACGATACAAGGAATATCAATCCTGAATGAAGCACCACCCAGTTGCCCTGAACGCCCAACTTGAACCTGACTATCATGCCATGCAGCCACTCGAGAGACGATGGCTAAACCAAGACCATAATGACTGTTTTTAGAACGACTTTTATCCAGTTTAACAAAAGCTTTAAATATATTATTCAACTCTTTTTCTGGGATCCCTGCACCATCATCTTCAATAATAATTGATGCTATATTCCCCATGCTGCTCACACTTACATTTACTTTTTTATTTGCATGATCAATCGCATTCGTCAATAAGTTTGACAATGCTCTGCCCATCCAAAAAGGATCCGCATGTATGTGAATACTCGCACCTTTATTGTCAGAAATGAAACAGACTTCCTTATTATTGGCAAGACACAAAGCTTCACAAGCATTGATCGTAGACAACACAAGATGAGTCAGATTAGTTCTAGTTATTTCAAGCTCTAAACGTTTTCTTTCCAAACTTGCATAATCAAGAAAAGCTTCCAGCATCAACTCTAAACGAGTTAGGTCATCATCAATGCGCTTAATGTAAGAATTTTTTTTCTCTATTTCCTGAGTATCTAATGCCGAATCAACTCCAAACCTTAAACATGAAACCGGAGTTCTTAAATCATGGGATATACTTCCAGCTAAAATTTTATTTTCAGCAATCAGTTCTTCAATTTGATTAGCCATACGATTAAAGCTTTGTTCGAGTTCTTCAATATAAGAAAATTTACTTAATTTCACTCGTACAGACAGCTCACCAGCACCAAATCTTGCGGCAAATCGATTGAGCATAGCGAGCCGTTTGGCTAAGGGGAATGCCCAGCCTGATAAAATAAGGACAAAACCAATGTAAAATAAAATGGTCAACCAAAACTCAAGCTGAATCTGCTCTTCCTGCTGTCGCAGATATTTAGCATTATTGGGGAGGTTATAAACCAGTAAATACTCGCTAGAAGGTAACTCACGAATTAACTGAGTTCCCTCTTTTGATTCAATTAATAATCCCGATTCAGATTTTGCCAGACGAGAAAGGTCATCATTTAATGAAAAACTAGCTTTTTTTTCCAAAGCAATCTGAACATCAAACTGCAAGTTTATTTTTATCAAATAACTCATAAGTTGCTTTTCAGAGTTATCACTGACACCGCGAATTACACCATTCAAAAATTTTATTTCTGTAGCAAATTCCTTTTCTGGAAGAAAGTCGGTCTGAGCGTCAAAAACTTCATCTATAAGTTTGCCCAATAAAAACAATGAGATAATTGCAGTGATAATGATACTTAAATATATTCTATTCAATGTATTAGTTATCCGTTTAATCCCAAGCATCCGCAACAAACAAATACCCTTTCCCCCAAATGGTTTTAATTTTTTGAGGGTTTTGTGAGTTATCAGAAAACTTTTTCCGTAAAGTTGAAATCATTAAGTCATAACGTCGATCTTGTCCATCATACTCGCGTCCTTTCAAGCGTAAAAAAACTTCCTCTCGATTAATTGCGCATCCAGACTGAGATGCCAGAAACCATAAAAATTCAAACTCACTGGATGATAAAGAAACCTCTTTAGACTGGTAAATAACTCGTTTTGCACCAGAGTCTAACTTAAGCTGTCCAAACTCTAGAATAGACATATTGGATGAAACTTGTTGTTGTACTCTCGTTAAACTTCGAATTCTTGCGAGTAATGCCCTCGGTCTTACTGGTTTAACAATATAATCGTTTGCCCCAATTTCCAAACCGATAACTTCATCAAGCT
>JAUIHB010000266.1 GCA_030432465.1 Gammaproteobacteria bacterium | reverse complement strand
TAAATCCTGGTTTTCAACCTAATCCTTTAAATACAGGCCCTAATGACGGGATTGCAAATACTATCTTTTTTCAAGATGTTCGTTTTCAAGCCCTAAGTGAAGAAGGATTATTTTATTTACCCAATAGTAACTACCTCTTTGGTAACTTGCCAATCACTCAAGTATCTTCGATAGTCGGTCGTCCGGTCTTTGCCGATGATCCTTTTGGTTTAGGTTACGATACTTATACTATTGACCGAGACACAGGCAATTTAAGGGACTTCATCCCAGGTGCAAACTGTCAAATTGTTCCATGCGATGGTGGTGATGGCTTTAGAACTCAAGAAACAAACACTTTAAATTCACCCAGCGAACGAGTTATTTTTAGCGTAAATGGTCACTACGATATTAATCCAACGTTAAGGCTCACCAGTGACTTTAAGTATGCCAAAGTTGAATCTGCTGCTTCTGGTCAAGCGAGCGTTTTTCATGATGATAATTTTGGTCCTTTAATAACCATTACAAATGAAAATCCGTTTCGTCCACAAGAGCTTGTTGACTTAATGGATACACGTTCATTAGAAGTCGCTGCACTCGCAGTCGTTGGATTAAGTAATCGCTCAGTCAACACCCGAGAGACAATTCAATTCTCATTTGGCGGTTCAGGTTCATGGGATACCACCGGATACGATTTTTACATTCAACAAGGACAAGTTGAAGAAGAAATGGTAAGAGGTGATCTGTTTAATGCGCGCTATTATGAGGCTCTTGATGCCGTAACAGGAATCGACGGAACACCTGTTTGTCGCAGCGGCAATGCAAATTGTGTTGCATATAATCCAATCGATAATTTAGCTTCACAAGCGGCAATTGATTATGTTTCCGTGGATTTGATTGATACCTCAAAAATAGAGCAAACCATTGTTTCCTTCGGTATCAATGGGGATGTATTTAATGTGCCATCAGGAACTGTGGAATATGCAGCAGGTATTGAGTATCGAAAGGAATCATCTGAGAGTAATCCTGATCCCTTAACCCAGGCGAGAGAACCTAACGGTTTAGGTTCGGGCTTAGTCGGCTCTACAACGGGCCCATCAGCTGAACTTAATACTTTTGTCAGCTCTGTTAAAGGAGAGTATGATGTTGCAGAATTTTACGGTGAAGCGATTATTCCTTTACTCGTTGATTTGACAGCTATCGATTCGCTCGATCTCGAGCTTGCTGCTCGTTACTCTGATCACAGTATCACCGGCGGTGACACAACCTACAAATCCGCACTCAACTGGACAGCAAACGATGTCATCAGAACTCGCTTAACTTATTCAAAGGCAGTTAGAGCCCCAAACATTTCTGAGCTTTTTGCGCCTCAACAGACCAGCGCAGCATTTGTGACTGATCCCTGCCATATTGATAATTTAGGTTTGGGATCTAATCCCGCCAATCGCCAAGCTAATTGCGAAGCCTTAGGCATGCCGGCAGGTTTTCAATCCGCAGCAGCTTTCGGCACACGTAACACCTTACTTTCAGGAAATCAAGAGCTTTCTCCTGAAGAAGCTGATACTTTTACTTTAGGTATCGTTATTACACCTAACAATAATTTCAATTTAGCAATTGATTATTGGGATATTGAAATTACTGATGCAATTACTAATCAAAACCCCGATGACTTATTAGCCAGTTGTGTTGATGGCGCAACTCTTAATCAATCAGCTTGTAACTTAGTCCAACGAAGTAACCTTTTTCAAATTAACAGCATTGGGATCAAATCCATTAATGCGGCAAAGTTTAATGCAAGAGGCACAGATTTAGATTTAAGTTATCTTTGGGAACTTAATGAGGCTCAGTTAAGGTTATCATTTCAAGGAACCTATCTAGATGAAAGAAAGTTTCAACTCAATCAAGATGATCCAAGTGATATTGATAGCCGTGCTGGACAAGTCGGTACTCCCCACTTCCGTGCATTAATCAATACATCCTACATGACAGACTTGTACAGTGTTAATTGGTCGATCAACTATATCGGTAAATCCTCATTTGATAAAGACGCAACAGCCGAAGCATTTCCAGACTGGTTTGATAACACGGTCGATGCAGTTGCATACCATAACTTGTATTTCGGTTATAACTTTTCAGAAAATATTTCTGCTCATATCGGCATTAACAATATCGCTGATAAAGAGCCTGAAAATTTACCCGGTTTAAACTCTGGTGGGTTGCTTTATGATGGAATTGGTAGACGTTATTATGCTGGAGTAAAAATATCGTTATAAATATATGTACCTATAACCTAGGTACAACTCCCTCTTAGCAATGATAGTCCTTAACCATAATTTTTTAGTCCTTATGGTTAAATTATTGCGCCACATCTGTGGCGCTTTTTTTCCCAATTAAACTCACTAAACATCATTGACTAACACTTGATCACTTTTTTTAGTTTTCTTTTTCCAAAACATCATATGTGTTTTAAAACGACCACAAAAAGCAATAAAGTCAAGTCCAACGAGATAAAGTGCAGGAACTAACAATAAAGTTATAAAAGAAGCAAACAACACACCAAATGCTAATGATACTACCGTAGGTTGAAGAAACTGTGCTTGCACTGAATTTTCCGCCATCATAGGTAACAAACCAACAAAAGTAGTCAATGAGGTTAATATTATCGGCCTAAAACGTTTAACACCCGCTTCTATAATAGCTTCACGTATGTTTACACCTTGATTTTTTAGTCGATTAATATAATCCATTAAAACTAAATTATCATTCACCACAACACCCGCAGCTGCACCAATTCCAAAATAGGAAAATAAAGCCATTGGCATGTCATAGATTAAGTGACCATACACAGCGCCCATAAAGCTAAAAGGGATAGCAACCATAATTAACAGCGGTTGACGATATGACTGAAAAGCCACCGCTATCAAGGTATACATTAAAAATAAAGCGATAAGATACAAACTAAGTAACTCAAGAAAAAATGTCTTTTCAGCGTCAGCAATACCAGAATCTCCAAGCGAAACCCCAGGGTTATCCTGATACCACTGAGGAAAAAAGCTTTCTTCTAATTCCCCGTCTATGTCATAACGAACATTATCTTGTAAATCTGCACTAACAACGACTGAACGTCGACCTTCTTTTCTATCGATACGCTGTAGACCCGATTGATATTCCAACTCGGCTACCGCCAACAAAGAAACTTCAACCCCATCGTTTGTACTCACCCGAAAATCAGCAAGACTATCAAGTGAACGACGGCTCAATTCTGGAAAACGTAACATTACCTTAATATCACTACCGTCTCGTGGCAACCGCTGGATTTCCTCACCAAAATAAGCTTGACGTACTTGACGCGAAATTTCACCAAGAGTTAAACCATAACGCTTAGCCCCCGGCTTTAAATTAATTTGAAGTTCTTGTCCTGCATTGGCTAAATTATCACGGACATTTGACACCACAGTATAAGTTCTTAATTGCGTTTTTAATTGTTCAACAGCTTGACTCAAAGCAGGGTAATCATTATGTGTTACAGTAAACTCTACGTCTGCATCACGATTACTATTAAAGTAAACACTATATTGCTCAGCATCAGGGATTGAACCTATTTGTTGCTTCCATAATTCTGCTGCTTGTTTTGAACTGATTGTCCGATTATCTGGGGTAGTCAGTCTTAAAGTTGAACTAATGCTTGCTTCTGCCACTTTGGTATAAACATTTTCAATAAACTTTCCCTTTTCGCTATTAACTTGTGCGCTAAGCTTGGCTGTTGCTGCTTCGATTTGCTCATGAACTTGCATACTTCTAGCAAACCCCGTTCCTTCTGCCAGCTTAACTTCAACCGTCATTTTGTCGTTTTCAATTTCAGGCATAAATGAAAATTTAACCCAACCACTGCTTAACAAACCTACACTAATAATAAATAAACCAATAAATAGACTAGTCGTCAAACCATAATTATTTAGAATTTTATTTAAGAAATTTCGATATGATGTATGAGCAAACTTGATAATTCCCAACTCGATAGATTGCTGTGCACGGCTTAGAAAATTATCCTTAGTTCTTGGTTTTAAGTTTGCTAAATGAGCAGGTAAAATGAAGAAAGCTTCAATCAATGAAAAGGTCAGTGCTAAAACAATAACAATTGAAATGTGACGTGTGACCTGAGCATCTTCGCCGGTAAGAAAAAACCATGGTAAAAATGCTATCATGGTAGTTAAAACCGCAAAAACAACCGGTTTTGCAACTAGCTGAGCACCAAGCACCGCACCTTTCTGATTTCCACCACCTGTGTCATCACTTTGCTCATGAATACTTTCACCGACAACAATCGCATCGTCTACAACAATACCTAATACTAAGAGAAATGCAAAAGTAGACAATATATTAATGGAAACATCGCTTGCAGGTAGTAAGGCAAATGTACCTGCATAAGCAGTCGCTAAACCAAAGGTCACCCAAAGTGCAATTTTGGCGCGTAACGAAAGCATTAAAACAATAAAAACCAGAATAAGTCCCGAGATTGCAGAACTACCAATTGTTGCCATTCGATCTTGATAAATATTGGCCGCATCCCACCAAAGGGTTAAATTGGCACCAGCCCCAGAATTTTGTTGTTTATCCTGCATCCACTGATTAACCGCACGACTAATTTTTACTACATCAGTATTATCCGAAGACATCACTTGAATCATCACAGAAGGTTCACCATTGAGGCTAATAAACTGTGGTGTTTCAACAAATCCATCGACAACTTTTGCAATATCAGATAGCCTCACAATTCCACCAGTCAGTGGCTGTTGAATAATAATCTGATTAAAATCCTCTTCGGTAAATGCCTGATTTTCTGAGCGTAATTGAATATCACCATTTTCAGTCTTCAAAATACCTGAAGCTACATTAATAGAGCTACTCTGAATTGCTTTAGCTACCTGATCAAAGGTTAAATTAAAACGACGCATAGCTTGAGCTGATAATTCAATACTTATCTCTTCAACTCTAGTATCAACCAACTCAACGACAGATACTCCAGGTAACAATGCTATTTCGTCACGATAACTTTCTGCTAATCTTTTTAATTTCTTTTCATCAATAAAACCATGTACTGCAATTTGCACAAGCTCTGTTCTTATAGTAACTTCTTTCACCTGAGGCGGTTCGATATCAGTAGGAAAACTACTAATGGCATCAATTCTCGACTTCAGTTGATTAATAAAAACCGCTATATCAGCTTTTGAGTTAGCTTCAATAATTATCTGCCCCATCCCCTCAATAGCCGTTGCATTAATCGATGCCAGATTATCAATGCCTTTCACAGCTTGTTCTATCCGTAAAATAACTTGCTGTTCAACTTCTTGCGGCGCAGCTCCGGGCCAATTTACTGAAATTTCAACTGTTCCTAAACGCACCACAGGAATAATTTCTCGATCCATCTGGATAAAACCTAACCATCCAGATAACAAAATACCGATCATCAACAGATTTGCTGCAACAGGATTATGGGCCCACCATGCAATAGTTCTTTTCATTAAAGTTCAACTTTCATTGCGATATCATTTTTGGAATCTACTGTGCTTCCTTTCGAAACAGGCTCAATTGCCATGCCTTTGGTAACATCGCTCACAGGAGATACCACAACTTGCTCAGATTCACTCACACCAGACTGTAAAACGACTCGATTACCAGATTGGTCAATAACTTTAACGTGACGAATATCAAGCTTACCATTATTAACAACATAAACTTTGTTCCCTTGACGTAGGGCTTCTCTAGGAATGATATATGCCTGCGCTAAACTTTGACCTTCTATTTCAGCATTCACATATAAACCAATCGCTAGTGGCATTCCCCCTGCGTGTTCTGCTG
>JAUIHB010000265.1 GCA_030432465.1 Gammaproteobacteria bacterium | reverse complement strand
GTGGCTTTGGTTGATGTTGAGTTGCGTTAATACGGATTGAATAGTGGTTGGCATGGCAGCTTTATTCGGATGAACAATGCTTTTTCCTGTCCATTCGACCAATTCGATATAATCCTTGAGTTTCAGGTTCAATCGTCGAGTGTTTATCTGGTCAGCAATCGAAGTGACGGCCTGATTGAGTTGCTCTGTTGTCATGGTATCAACCCGTTTTTTAATACTGGTGTGTTCACTGTCTTTTAGTGACTGACTCATACCCGCCCGAATCGGATTTAAATCTACATAAACCATACAGGCCAGTGCAGCAGATTCATCCAGTAACGCCTGCGAAGTAAAACGAGATTCCCAGAAATGTCCCTTACAACCGTCTTCTCGATTAGCGAGTCGAGCCAGAGGTTCGTTTAAACGCCGCATTAACCAGGATAAATCCCCTAATCGTTTTCGATAGGTGGCTAATAACTCTTTATCATTAACAATTGCCTGTAAGCGTAATTGACGTTGTTGTTGAAATTCCGGTTTATCTAACTTACCGGGAAAGGCTTTTAACCAGCGCTCAGCGACTTTTAAATCTGACCATTGCTCAGGTGCTTTAGGATTGGAATAAACCACTAAATGATAATGATTGCTCATGACCGCATAGGCATACACTTCAATCGCAAAAATATTAGCCAGCTCGATAATTCGTTTTTCAATCCATTGACGACGATGTTCATAGTTCATTCCGGTATCTGCATCAACACCACACAGGAAAGTCCGCCTGACACAACGACTGATTAAGTGATAATAACCGGGAGTTTCTGGGTCAATTTGCTCTTTTCTCGGAATAGCCATTTATCGTCCTTGATAAATTGAATGGAGGCTTATTGTTGCAAATCGGAACATATCATTAAATCAGAAATGTTTGATAAAACACCTGAGCAATTAACGATTGAACGTGTAGGAAATTGACAGTAAAGTGAGTGTCTGGAATTGGTCAAAGAAACTACTATCAATGAATTTGGTAAGAGAGTACCGGTTCCTGAAGATCAAGCAGTCCATGAACAATACGATAAATTCCTGATTCGAAAGTTAAAAACAATGAGTGATAGAATGTTAGGGTGGTCAAACGTTTGCCCTTTCTGTTTTGAAGGTGATAAGAAGAAAGAAAAATTACAACCGAGTGTTAGAATCAACGAAGCACTTGATAGACTTTCAACTATTGCAATGAATAAAATTACCGGTTCCAGAGAGAGTTGGACATTATTTATTTCTTCTTTGGCGTGGATATATCATGAAGAAGTTTGTACACATGAAAAGGTAACTGAAGATGAAAGTGAAGATTTATAGGTGACTAATATGACATTTTGTACATTAGATATAGACTACCGTTATATAAAAAGTATTGACTGGAGTTTCGAACTATCTCAAGAGCATTCTTTCTTGGCTGGCAAGTGGCTCGATTTTAAAACTAACAACCCATTAATATTTGACGTTGATTGCCCTAGAAATGAATACCCTGGACATTATTTTGATGAAGTTATTCCTCTTTTCAGTAAAGCAATGATTGAGCAGTTTAGATTAGCTGGTATTGATAATTTTCAGCTATTTCCAGCGGTGTTAGTCAACCGTAGTGAAAAAGTTAAATGGGATGATTATTTTGCTTTAAACGTACTTGGCATTATAGACTCTGTTGATATGGAAGCTTCAATTAGTAGTACGCTGATGCCTGGGGATATGGATGACGGCATTCCACCGCTAGTCGACTTTTCAAAAATGGTCATTGACCCGTCAAAAGTAAAAGGTGCACTGATGTTTCGAGAACTTCGTTCACCAGAAGTTATTGTTTTTGACTACAAGGTTGTTGATTATCTTAAGAAGAATAAACCGCCTGAAGGTTGGCGGATTAAAGTAAAAAAACTCGAAAGTAAGAATTAAAATGGAGATCACTTATTTATTTTTTGGCATGCCAATACCATAAAGAAGTTTGTACACATGGCCTTGAAAATAATCAAGATGACATATGGAATTGACATGGGATATTTTCTTTTAAAAGAAAATTTAAGTTATTCGCGATGCATTGAATGCATGACTGACTTAAAAGAGGAGCATTCTTTTTTAAATGGAAGGTGGTTAAATTTAACAATGGAGGAACCACTAATATACGAAGTCGAGTGTTCAAGTAATGAGTACCTTGGTCATTTTTTTGATCTCGTGATGCCAGTATTTAGCAGTGCGATGATAGAACAGTTTAGGTTAGCAGGAATTGATAATTTCCAAGCCTACCCTGCGGTACTGGTGAATAGTAAAGAAAAAGTTCAATGGAAAGATTACTATGCCGTCAATGTGCTTGGACTTATAGATTCAGTGAATCTTGAAGAATCGACTCGTCTTCCTTTGATGCCCGGTGGTATGGATGATGGTATTCCCTCACTAGATCATTTTACAAAAATGGTGATTTCCCCATCAAAAGTCAAAGGAGCGTTGATGTTTCGTGAACTACGATCACCGGAAGTTATTATTTTTGATGACAAACTGGTTAAATATCTCAAAAAAAATGCTCCGCCTGAAGGTTGGCGGTTAAAAGTAAAGAAGCTTGAAAGTAAGGATTAATAATTTAGATTGCAGTAAATCTTATTAAATACGCAGTTGACATAACTGCGAAGTTAGGCAAGTATTTGATAATAAAAAATCGAAATGCAGTTAAATGCTCGTTTGAATATTAATGAGATTTATTGCATATGATACGCTGTTAGGCAGAGGGAGAGTCGCGATTGGTTGGTCAGATATCGGAGATTTATCGGTGTTATCTCCATCAAATAGTGAAGACATATCATCAAAGCTAAAAAGCATACGTCCAGATGTAAAAAATTCAATGATGGCTGGCCCAAGCCTATGGAATCTATATAAAGAAGTTGAGTTAGGTGATCAGGTCATCATTACCGCCAAGGGAAAGAGAGCCTGTGTATTTGAAATTACTGGGCCGTATATATTTGATCAAGAGAACTCGGTCATTGGTTATTCTCATCAGCGTCCAGCAGCTCTAACAGATATCGATCCTGAACAACTATGGCGCGCTTCTGACTCAAGCGTGGCGGAAGGTGAAAATGTAAGGTGGACGCTTGCGAAATGCAAAGGCACAAAGAAATCATCTTTTATTATCCATTTGGAAGGGAAGCGATATTCAGTAACATCAACAGCAATAGAGTGAGATAGCTCGGCACGAAAGAAGTGCCTCAATCACTTTGGCTATTCTTGTCAAGTATGCTCGATTAATTTTAAAAAAGTGTATGGGGAAATAGGTAGAGATTATATTCATATTCATCATCGTATCGATTTAGCGCACAGAGATGGAATGCACGTCATAGATCCAGAAAAAGATTTAGTCCCACTATGTCCAAATTGCCACGCTATGGTACATACAGAGAAGCCGGCTATGTCTGTTGAAAAACTTAGATCAATTTACGAGGCCAAAGGTAGGGGCAGATCTTGAATAATACTATTTTGTTGTGATTAAGGCGGGCAAACAGTGAGTCTGGATAGCTATCTTTTTGAGCAGTATTGAAGGTCACTGTTAATCGACAACACAGAAAGCATCTGTGCGGATACACTTGTGCCTGAGCTAAAAAAGTGGCATCTTAGAGGGAATAATCAACAATTAAGTTAGGGAAAAAACCGTTAGGGATCGTTGATGAAAGTCATTGTTACATTACTGACGTAAAAAATTCCCTGTCACTTAACGAACAAAAACCATTAATAAAGTATGAGTGCTGTGTTAACGCGGCACAGTCCAACAGACATTTATATTGATTGGAAATCAACATAAATGCTTATTAGTTAAGCGTGTAAAGAATATGAGACCTTCAACTAGAATAATGTATATTGAATACAAGGGTGGCGACGGCTTAGTCGGAACTGCAAGGATTGGCCGAGTCAAATTTTCGAAGTCCGGAAAGTCTGTCCATTACTGTGGTAAAACATTTGAGACCCTGAGTGGTGACGGCTTCAAGTCCAATTACTTTGATGTCGAAACTGGAGAACATTATTGGATTTCGGGGTGCCGTAAAGATGGCCGCGATGCTCTTTATAGTACTACTGCCGAGATCGACGAAGATGTACTGAATGAATATTGGGAGGAAATTAGGGGAATGCCTCAAAATTCTCACATCTCTTCCATCAAAGTAATGAGCAAGTATTGATGATGTATTTGCTTAACAAGAAACAGCTGAAAGAACAGCACAAAAGACGTGCCGTCTTCAGTATGACGCGTTAGGGCAACAAATGAATAAACTCTTATTTGCATTTACGTTGGTCATATTTAGTAAGTTCGCTTTTGCGAGCGAACTTAATGAGTTCTTCCAATTAGCTAAAACAAATGATTGCGGTAAAATATCTTCTTTCATAGAAGAATCTTCTGACCCAGACTATTTTCGAGCCGTCTCTTATAATTTAGAAATATGCAATAAAAAAGATGGATTGAAGGCACTAGAATATTATCGAAGGTCAGCATTGGCCGGAAATTCTGAATCAATGTACTCCTTTTTTGTAACTGTGGGTCAACTACCTTCAGCAGAAGAACAAACTGATGAATTGATGAAAGAAGCAATATCTTGGCTTGTTAAAGCTGCAGACCAAAAACATCATGGAGCAGCAACCGCACTTAGCTCTTTCTACAAATATGGAGGGTTCGGATTTCCTAAAGACGAAAAGAAATCTTTTTATTATGAAAAAATTTCCAAATCTAAGAGCCCTAACAAATAAAGGCAAGCGAAATAAAACTACATTCGCCTGCTTAGGGCGTTAGCCGTATAAAGAAACTATGAATAAACCTAAATTATTTTTTTCAGCATCATTAGCAATAGTTACGTTAGCAACTGAAATTTACGCATTAATATCTTTGAATCAAGGCTTATTTCGTCTAGCTACAGGAATGGGACAAACGCTAATATTCTTTTCCATAGCTTGGTTGTTATACGGGATTGGTGAGCAATCAAAACCAGTTGAAATTGAGTCAGGTAATAAACAAGCGGTTATGTCTGGGTTGGTTGTTTGGGCAGTAACCTCCGGTGTATTTAGGCTTTTCGGGCCTAACTATTTTTCAATCGTAATTGTATTTTTGCTTCTCGTAGCGATGTCATATTTAGCCGGTCTTAGAGGTAACTTAGGTTTTACCTTCAATAAAGTGTCACAGGCTAACAAGTGAAGGCACAGGATTTAAAAATCTACGCTCCTTCGTCGTTCCACTTTTTAAACCTGTGCTTCAGGCGTTAGGCTCCTATGAATACAGAGCAGTATATAAATAAATTATTCATCGATGCGGGGTGGCATGAAGGGCGTAAGTTCAGAGTGAAACCGCAGGAGTTGAACTTATCTAATTCTGCATATAAAAATTCAGTTGTGGTGTTAATGGAGTTTGGTGGCCTTAATGTTGGTGAGGTTGGCGTGGGGCGTGACCTCTCAGCAAGTGATATCTCATTTAGAACAGAGGCTTTCGATTTTGGTGGTGAATTCCATAATTCTTGGACGGGTCTAAACATCTCGTTGTTCGCTTTTGCATCAGCGCATCACGATCATATGCTTTTGCTTGTAGACGATGATAATGAATTTTATATATTTACTGACCCAGATGAACAGCTATATAAAATTGGAAGTTTTAAAGAAACTATAAAACGGGTATTGTTGGGTATAAATTATGGGGTGGCTCTTGAAAAAGCCTAACAATACGCTCAAATTGACAGTTTTTCCGGCGCTTCTTTTTGTGGTAAAAAACACTACCACAAAAAGGCTCCTCCAAAACTGCAATTTAGCTTAGCGTTATTTTAATGGAGAAGTAATGAAAAATCTTTTAATCCTCATTCTTATGTTTAGTT
>JAUIHB010000264.1 GCA_030432465.1 Gammaproteobacteria bacterium | reverse complement strand
ATTTCTTGAAAAAAGAGTTCTTCATCGTCGCTAGAATCGGATGTCTCAATTTCTAATTCACTTGAAGTTTCTATAACCCAACTTTCTTTTTCATCATCATCTACTGGTTGGTTAAAAGCCGGAGCATTACCTTTATCAAGTACAGGGGCATGCCATGATGAAAAACTTTGATTGTTTTTTATCAATTTTATAGGTGTATCTGACTTTGCTTTTAATACCATATTAATTCCTGAATCTAATTTATTTAATGGCTAATCATTAACTTCTAGATTTAAATTTAATCGTAGCCATCGACCATTTATTTTCATTTTAGTGGCTACACCATTTCTTCTCCACCGCCACCTAATACGATTTCACCAGACTCAGCCATGCGTCTAGCCACGGTTAAAATTTCTTTTTGTGCAGCTTCAACTTCACTGAGTTTTACAGGTCCCATTGCATCCAAATCATCTCGCATTAATTCAGCTGCACGCTTAGACATATTTTTAAATATTTTTTCTCGAATTTCATCTTCACAAGCTTTAAGCGCAACAATAAGTGTGTCAGTTGAAATTTCTCTCAACAATGCTTGAATACCACGATCGTCAACATCGACTAAGTTATCAAAGACAAACATTAAATCTTCAATTTTTTGTGCCAGATCTTCATCAGTTTCTTTAATTGAATCCATTATCAACGATTCATTCGCGCTATCCATAAAATTCATAATTTCTGCAACAGTTTTCACTCCACCAATTTGTCGAGACTGAGTAGATCCCCCTCCAGTAAATTGTTTTTCCATAATATCGTTAAGCTCTTGTAGAGCATCAGGCTGAACAGCCTCTAGGGCAGAGATTCTCATTGCTAAATCAACACGTACTTTTTCTGGTAATAAACGCAGTACTTCAGCTGATTGATCGGGATCTAAATAAGACAATACTATCGACTGAATTTGTGGATGCTCAAATCGAATGACATCAGCAACCGCCCGCGCATCCATCCACTTTAAGGTATCTAAACCTTTAGTATTCGCCCCTGCCAAAATCCTATCAATCAAAGCACCAGCTTTGTCTTCGCCTAATGCCGATCTTAATGTACTTCGAATATAATCTTCTGTGCCGATCCCAATACCGGTTTGTTCTTCAACTTTCTCTAAAAACTCATCCACCACACTTTCAACAGAGCCTTTAGCAACATTTCTCAGTGAAGCCATTTGCATACCGATTACTTGAACCTCTTTTGGTCCCATATGTTTTAAAACTTGCGCTGCGGTATCTTCACCAAGCGAAAGTAATAAAATAGCCGCTTTATCTGCACCAGAAAGCTTGGGCACCTTTTTTTCATTATCATCAGCCATCTTCGTCTATCCAATTTTTAACTAGTTGTGCAACTAGAGTCGGGTTGTTATTTACAACGCCTTTTGCCTGTTCCATTTTTTTCACTTGCCCAACAGTTGGCGGTGGAAGTTCTAAATTTTCACTTCCTGCCAGAACAACTTTATCGTCAGCCAAAGAACCTTCTTGATTTTTATTACTTTGAGAAAGTCCCGATAAGTCTAAATCATCACCGGTCGACATTTGATTAGATGACTTGGTTGCAGGAACACTAGATAGGCGTTTTAATGTTGGCATTAACACACCAAAGATTAAAATCAAACCTAAAATTAAACCAACCACAGGTTTAAGTAGCGTTTGAAATAACTCCTGCTCATAAAAAGCTAGCTCAACCGGTTCTGGCAAAGTTTCTACTTCATTAAAAGCAAAAGACTCAACACTCACTAAGTCTCCACGCTGAACATTAAATCCAATAGCCGCTTGAATTAAACGTGTAATACGCGCTAATTCATCTGCATTTCTAGCAATCTTTTTAGTCGCATCATTAGGATCTGTTATGTGATCAAGTCCGACGGAAACACTTAACCGTTGAATCACTCCAACCTGTGGAAGAATGTGACTAATGGTTGTATCTAATTCATAATTTCTTTCGGCCTCTGTTCGTTGGTTCGCAGCTGTGTTAGTCGCATTTGCCTGATTTTGTTGTGCACCCGCATTAGTTGCTGGAATATTTGATGCGCCTGGCGGTTGATTAGAAAGAGCTCCCGGAATTCCCGCAGCATTTCCACCGTTTCCACTGGTATCATTAATTGTTCTTTCACTTCTTACCGCGGGCAAGTCAGGATTATACGACTGTTGAGTTTGCTCTTTTTTAGTAAAGTCCATATCGACATTCACTTGTACAGTGTAATCAGAAGCACCGACTAGTGGTGTTAAAATTTGTTCGATGCGTGATTTAATTTCCGACTGTCTCTCACGAACAATATTCAACTCTTTCGAAGAGTCTCGTTGCACTTGGCTCATACTGCCAGAATGATAAAGGCGGCCATACTGATCAGTAATTGTGACTTTATCTCTTTCCAGATTCGGGATACTACCGGAAACTAAATCCACCATAGAGTCCACTTGCTCATCAGATAATGAACCACGCGAATATAAATTTAACAAAACCGAAGCACTCGGCTTCCGTCTATTTTTAATAAAAGAAGATTCCTTAGGAATCGCTAAATGAACCTTAACCGCTTTGACTCCGTTAAACTGCTCTAATGTTTTAGTTAAGCGTAACTCTTGGTTACGCAGCAATCTGGCTTGCTCCATTCTTTGTGATACACCAAACCCTGAATCTTTATTTAAGTAAGGATCTTCATTGGTATCTTCTATGGCAACACCCTGTGCACCAAGCTCAATCTGAATACGCTTATAACGAGCTTGTGGTACTAAAATTTTTCCGCTGGTGTCAACACGATAAGTAATTTCTTGTTGTTCAAGATAATTAATAACGTCCATAGATGATTCTGGAGACAAATTTGAAAGTGGGCGCATAGGTGGCTCGTTAGACCATAATGCGATAAAAACACCCAAAGCTATACTCGCTGCAATAGCGACTAAAATCCCTACTTGCTTTAGCGGTGCAAGGCTTGTCATTCCAGGCAATATGCCCGGTGAAGATGGAGAGTCCACCTTTACCATATTTGTAGAAGCTGCTTCAGCCACGGTTACTCCTGCTCAAACCTAAAATGTTATAATTGCTTACTTTTATTACAACTACTGACAAAAAAATCACAGCCTATCTATTAAATCGGCATATTCATAATATCTTGATAGGCAGAAACAACTTTATTTCTTACCTGAACTGTTGCCTGAAAAGCTACACTTGCTTTTTGTGAAGCAATAACAGCTTTCACCAAACTTGCGCCACCATCACCAGTTTCAACTTGAGTCGCCGCCAATGCTGATTGTTGCTGATACTGGTTAACTTTATCCAAAGCGTTAGTTAATACATTGTTAAAACTTGTTCCATTAACAGCATTGCTTGGATTAACGTTAGCACTACCCTGAGTGGCACCAGACTTTGCCAGTTGATTAAGCTTTTGCATTTGCGCAAGTAGTGCATTCTGATCAATAGCTGTTTTCATTACACACCACCTTTTGTTGGAATTTGATATCCCATATCTCTCATCTTAGCCAGCTTGTAACGCAAGGTCCTCGGGCTAATACCCAAACCATCAGCCACATCCTTTTTCTTGCCCCGATATTTCTCCATCGCTTCAATAATTAACTGAAACTCATGATGTAACATGTCATTACCTAAGCGGCTTTCCTGAGCTACCTTTGTACTTAAATCTTTCTCAGAATCAATTTCAGAAAAGTCATTTTCAAAAATAATATCAGCAGCTTTCACTTCTCCATCAGTAGCTAAAACAGCCATACGCTGAACCAAATTATCTAACTCGCGAACATTACCTGGCCATGCGTAAGCGACTAATTTAGCTTTAGCATCATTTGCTAGCTTCAAGCCACCACGCGATTGAGCGTAACCATTTTTTGCTAATAAATATTCAGTTAAAGGAATAATATCCTGAGGTCTTTCAGCTAATGCCAAACAGCGAATAGGAAAAACATTTAAACGATAATATAAATCTTCTCTAAATCTTTTTTCAGCAACTTCTTGTTTTAAATCTCGGTTTGTTGTTGCAATAATTCTTACATCTAACTGAATTGATTTTTTACCACCTAATCGCTCTACTTCCTTTTCTTGAATAACTCTCAATATTTTAGCTTGCAAACCTAAATCCATTTCTGAAATTTCATCTAATAATAAAGTACCATTTTGTGCTTGTTCAAATTTACCAACACTCGCTTGATGCGCACCAGTAAATGCACCTTTTTCATAACCAAACAAAGTGGACTCCAACATATTTTCAGGAATAGCTGCACAGTTAATGGCTACAAAAGGCTGTTCTGAACGTTGAGAGTGTTTATGAATATATTTAGCCATCACTTCCTTACCCGCGCCACTAGCACCTGATAACAGAACATTAGAATCAGTTTGCGCAATTTTTTTAGCGTATTCAAAAATTTTTTTACTGGAAGGATCTTTTATTATCACATCATTAGTAGTTGAACGAGGCAAATAACTTTCAATTAAATTGGTCAAATTCTTGGCTTCAAAAGGTTTTTGTAAATAATCACAAGCACCTAAACGCATAGCTTCAACGGCATCACTCACATCACCATAAGCAGTCATCAAAATAACCGGAAGCAAGGAATTTTTTCGTCGTACGCTTTTCAACAAATCGATACCACTCATTTCTCCCATTTGCATATCTGTTACAACCATGTCAGGCAAATTATCCTGATTAAGATAACTCATTGCAGATTCAGCACAGTCAGCACTATAGGTTTGATAACCATCTATTTGTAAACTTGCGGTTAATGCTTCTCTAAGAGCATGATCATCTTCAACTACTAATACACTAGAACTCATGCACTGTCTCCTGATTGTTACTTTTCAAATGGGTTGTACTACTCAAAGCCCGTGGTAATTTAATTTCAAATAAAGTTCCTTGTTGTTCTTTTGATATCACTTTAATTTGACCTTTATGTTCAATCACAATGCCATAAACAATTGCCAAGCCTAAACCATTACCTGACTTTTTATCGGTATAAAAAGGTTCAAATATTTTGCTTAATTTCTTTTCTGAAATTCCTTTACCATTATCTGAAATTGAAATAATTAGCTCATCTGCCAGTTTAAAATTAACCTGAATTTTGGGTAATGCTTTTTCTTTGCTCGCATCACAAGCATTCTCAATTAAATTAACCATGGCACCAACCAGCGCATCTAAGTCACCATAAATCTCAAACTTACCGTGACTTTCATCATCAATAGTTAAATCGATTAACGTATCAAAATCTGATTGCAATGAAACTAATTTCTGATAAAAATTTGACACCTCAATTAATTGCTTCTGTTTACGTTCACCTTTTACAAAGTTCAACATGTCAGTAATTTGGCGCTCCATATAATGCAAACGCTCCATTAAATGATTACTGAACTTTTGCTTTAAAGTTGCTTCAACATTTTGATTATTCAGGTGAGAACCGTATAAGATAGCAGCTGCTAAAGGCGTTCTTATTTGATGAGCTAGCGACGCAATCATTTTTCCCATACTTGTCAGTTTTTGCTGCTGACTCAATTCTGCTTGTAGCTCTCTAGTTTTGGTTAGATCGGTCAAAACAACCAATTGCCCCGGCTCGCTGTCTAATGCTCGTGTTTCAATATGAATTTTTCTACCGTCTTTTAAAGAAACCTGATGTCCGTCATCAGCTTGAGGTTGGAATGCTCGCTGAATAATTGATACCCAAGTTTGACCCAATAATGGTCTTCCTAAAATATCCGTTGCCGTCGCATTACAATCTTTCACTTTACCGTCACCGTCAATCACAACAACACCAGCCGGTAAAATGGATAATAAATTTTGTAATCGGTCAGACAATGCAGCTTTTTCAATTAGTAATTTTTGCGTTTCTTCAATTGCTGATTGCTTT
>JAUIHB010000263.1 GCA_030432465.1 Gammaproteobacteria bacterium | reverse complement strand
ACGTTTGGAACCAAAGATGGTGAAGCAGATAATATAGTCGCCAATATACCAAGAGGTAACCCTCCATTAGATGCACTTATTTCTGCTACCGAACAATTACTTTTATCTACCGAACAAGATGTTACCTATTATACCGTCGGACTACGCTGGGATGTCAGTGACTCTGTTGCATTTAAAGCAGAATACACTAATAGCGATGATGAACATATTCTTGGTACTGAAAACTCTCTCGTTCAATTTGCTTTAACAACAGTTTTTTAAGAGGTGAACATAATGAAAATTTTTAAAAATTTCTTAATTATCACCTCAAGTTTATGCTTTTTAAGTATTACTCAACTGGCATTTTCAGAAGTCGCTGTGATTGTTAACCCATCAAATAACTCAGAAATTTCTGAAGACGATGTTAAACGCATATTTCTTGGTAAACTTAAAACTTTTCCAGATGGCACTTCGGTCTTACCTGTAAACTTATCAAACTCAGATAGTATAAGAGAAGAGTTTGATGACAAAGCGCTTGGAAAATCAGCAAGCCAAATAAAAGCTTACTGGTCTAAATTAGTTTTTAGTGGTAAAGGAAATCCACCTAAAGAAGTCGATAGTCAAAAAGAAATTCTACAGCTGGTTAAAGATAATCCAGCAGTGATAGGTTACGTGAATGCTAGTAGTGTGCCAGCAGGCGTCAAGGTGATCGCAAAGTTCTAAATAGACTATAAGATAGACAATATAGTCCAGCCAGCTTATTTCAGGGCAGGACTATATTGATAGATTAAAAATATTTATATTCAAATAATTTTAGTACGCAACCAGTACCTTTTTACAACCTTTTAAATTTTCTAGATTAAATAACAGTTCATCAGTAGGTTTAACAGACCACTCTCCTCCAGCAACAACTTCACATTTAGCATGAGCAGTTAATGCTCTTATTCTTACAGGACACAAACCGCCCTTATATACATTGAGTTGTTCAACTATTTCTTCCGCTAAAATTTTATTCTGGTTAAAGTCGACAAAAATCTCTAAATATTTCGATTGACGTTCGCGAACATCGATTAATTCATTAACTTCAACCGCACTCATTTTTAATCCACCAGAAAAATCATCATTTGAAATATCACCTTTAGCAACAATGACTTCATCTGTTCTTAAAATATCGCGATTAGCCTCATAAAGTTCGTTATACATCATCAGATCAATACGTCCACTCTGATCATCTAATGTCACAATCGCCCAATTTAAGCCTTTTTTCGTTTTCATTACTCGAATTGCCACTATCAACCCTGCAACAGAAACATACTCGCCTCTTCTAGTTGGTTGCAAACTATTGAGCCTCAAATCACAAAATTGTTTTACCTCTGGTAAATAACGATCGATTGGATGTCCGGTTAAATATAAACCCAAAGTTTCTTTTTCACCCTGAAGCACTTTCGCTTCAGGCCAATCACGTACAATTGAATACTCAGATTTTTCACTTTCGACCTCAGTGCTACCACCAAATAAATCATTTTGTCCGAGCAATTGATTTCGCTTAAATTGTTCTGCACTTTTAATCGCATGCTCTAAAGAGGCCATCATAATTGCGCGACTAGGCCCTAGTGCATCTAAAGCTCCTGCTCGAATCAAAGCCTCTAAGTTTCTTCGATTAGCTTTTTTAAGATCAATGCGTTTACAAAAATCAAAAAGATCTTTATATTCACCACCGTTACGTCTTTCATTAACAATTGATTGAATAGCTCCTTCACCAACGCCTTTAATTGCACCTATACCATAAATGATGGTTTTCTCACCATCAATAGTAAACTTATATTGCCCCCTATTAACATCAGGCGGAACAATTTTAATTCCTAAAGATTTAGCATCATCAACATACGTAACAACTTTATCAGTGTTATCCATATCGGCCGACATAACAGCAGCCATAAATGCGGCGGGATAATGAGTTTTCAACCATGCCGTTTGAAATGAAACTAATGCATAAGCAGCTGAATGAGACTTATTAAAACCATAGCCTGCAAACTTTTCCATCAAATCGAAAATATGTCCGGCAAGCTCTCCATCAACATCTCTGGCAATTGCACCCTTCATAAATATTTGACGTTGCTCTTCCATGACTTCAGCTTTTTTCTTTCCCATTGCACGGCGTAATAAGTCAGCACCACCCAAGGTAAAATTAGCCAGCACCTGAGCAATTTGCATAACTTGCTCCTGATATAGAATAATACCGTAAGTTGGTTCTAATACAGGCTTTAGATCTTCATGTTGATAATCAGAGTGGGGATATGCAACTTCCTGCTTTCCATGTTTACGATTAATAAAATCATCCACCATTCCAGACCCCAGAGGCCCTGGTCTGAACAGAGCAACCAATGCAATAATGTCCTCAAAGCTACTAGGTAATAATTTTTTGATTAACTCTTTCATACCACGAGACTCCAGCTGGAATACCGCGGTTGTGTTACCTGATTTCAATAATTCAAAAGTAGTAGAATCCTCTAAGTCTATAGATTCTATATTAAGTTTTTCGCCATTATCTCCAATAAGCTGGTTATTAATCATATCGACCGCCCAGTCGATAATAGTTAATGTCCGCAAACCTAAAAAGTCAAACTTAACTAAACCAGCAGATTCAACATCGTCTTTATCAAATTGAGTAACAAGTCCATCACCGGCTTCATCACAATAAAGCGCAGAAAAATCAGTTAAGTCTGAGGGAGAAATAACAACACCACCGGCATGTTTTCCTGCATTTCTAGTAATCCCTTCAAGCTTAACCGCCATGTCCCAAATTGCCTGAAACTCTTCCTCTTGTTCGTAACGAGTCCGAATTTCTTCTTCTTGCTCCCACGCTTTAGAAAGCGTCATACCAACATCAAACGGAATCAATTTTGAAATTTTATCCACAAAACCATAAGGCTGACTAAGCACTCGACCAACATCTCGAATTACCGCTTTGGCAGCTAAGCGACCAAAAGTAATAATTTGCGAAACGCTATTTCTTCCATAGCGATCTGCAACATAATCAATTACGCGATCACGTCCATCCATGCAAAAATCAATGTCAAAATCAGGCATAGAAACTCGTTCAGGATTAAGAAAACGCTCAAATAGCAAATCATATTCTAACGGATCTAAATCGGTAATTTTTAGCGCATACGCAACAAGTGAACCAGCACCAGAACCTCGGCCGGGACCAACAGGAACACCATTATTTTTCCCCCAACGAATAAAGTCAGCAACAATAAGAAAATATCCGGGAAAACCCATTTGATTAATAACATCTAACTCAGTTTGTAGTCTTTCATCATAAACCTTACGTTTCTCTACAAAATCATTAGCACTGGTATCAAACAAAAAATCTAAGCGTTCTTCTAAGCCATCTCGGCTTAACTGACAAAAGTACTCCTCAATCGTCAAACCATCTGGTATGGGATAGTTAGGTAAAAAGTACTCTCCTAAATGCAAATGCAAATTACAGCGCTTAGCTATTTCTATAGTATTTTGAATAGCCTCAGGAATATCTGAAAACAATTCAATCATTTCATCTGACGACTTTAAGTATTGTTCATCACTGTAATTTTTAGGACGTCTCGGATCATCTAACACTCGTCCCTGATTAATGCACACTCGAATTTCATGTGCTTCAAAATCTGTTTTTTCTAAAAAACAGACATCATTAGTCGCAACTACAGGTGTTCCTGATCCTTGTGCAAACCCTGCTACAGATTGCACATATGCGCCTTCACCAGCACGCCCAGTTCGCTGTAACTCAAGATAAAATCTGTTGGGAAAATGCAAATTCCAGAAGCCCAAATGTTGTGCTGCAAGTTCATGGTTGGCTGCTAATAATGCTCTACCTACATCCCCATCTTTACCACCAGAGAGTACGATCAATCCTTGATTGTGCTCAACCAGCCAGCTTTTTTCAACGATCGGTTTTCCCATTTTTTGATTTGTTTGATAAGCTTTTGAAATGAGTTTTTTAGCATTTAAGTAACCGGAATCATTTTGACAAAGAATTGTGATGCGAAAAATATCGTTTTCATCTTCTGCATCATTAATCCAAAGATCAGCTCCAACTATAGGCTTTACACCGCTAGCAACTGCTTTGCGATAAAATTTAATTAAACCACAAAAGTTAACATTATCAGTAATTGCTAACGCAGGCATATTAAGCGATACTGCTTTATCTAAGGTCGGGTTAATTCGACAAATACCATCAACCATCGAAAATTCAGAATGCATGCGTAAGTGTACAAATTGCATTGCTCTGTTTTCAGGTTTTATTTCAATTTTATTTGGTTCTGTAACGACGTCTTCAGACATATAATCAACTTAACTAAATAAATTCATTTCAATTAAAATAACTTTAATTGTTCTTTTACCGGCGCAAAACTTTTTCGATGTATAGGAGTTACTCCCCAAATTTTTATCGCCTCGCGATGCTGCTTAGTCGGATAACCTTTATGTTTGGCGAATCCATAACCTGGATATTGACTTTCCATAGCAACCATTTCTTTATCTCTTGCGACTTTAGCAATGATTGAGGCTGCACTAATCGCAGGCTCAGTTAAATCTCCCTTAATAATCGCGGTTGCTGGACAAGGCAGTTGCGGTAGCTTATTACCATCAACCAGACATTCATTGGGTGTAATACTTAAGCCTTCAACTGCACGTTGCATCGCCAATAAACTCGCTTGTAAAATATTGATCGCGTCAATTTCTTTTGGATCAGCTCTAGCTATACACCAACATAATGCATGAGACATTATTTGCTCAGATAACAATTCTCTTTTCTTTTCTGTTAGTTTTTTAGAGTCGGTTAATCCGTCTATTGGCTTTTCTGGATCCAAGATTACGGCAGCCGCAATAACTGGGCCAGCTAATGGCCCTCTTCCAACTTCATCAATACCCGCGATTAACAAACTATGCATTATTTTCTACCACTAATTCAACTATTGCATTGGCGGCTTTTTCATTCCCACCCAACTTTAATTGCTTATGCAAATCATGAAATTTTTTAATCGTGGATATATTTTTTGAAGTATCCAGTAAAGATAAAGCTTCACCCGACAAATTTTCTGGAGTACAGTCTTCTTGGATAAACTCTCTAACTAATAACTCTTTTGCTAACAAGTTAGGTAAAGAGAATTGTTTAATTTTTAATAGTTTTTTAAATATCCATAAACTAAAAGCAGACACTTTGTAAGCTACAACCATTGGTTTCTTCAAAAGCATAGCTTCTAATGTTGCAGTCCCTGAAGCAAGTAATACAACATTAGATGCTGTCATGACTTCCCGTGATTGACCATTAAATAAAATAAGCGGCAGCTCTATATTATTTTCAAAAATGTATTTTTCAATCTGCATTTTCCGCTTTTGATTCGCACAGGGCAAAACAAATTTTAGTTCAGGGTTATTGTTTAGCATTAGTTTTGCAGCATTTAAAAAAGGTTCTATAAGAAATTTTATTTCTGTTCCGCGACTACCGGGCAAAAGTGCAACAATCGGCATATCGGTATTTAAATTTAATTTTTCTCTCGCTTTTTGCATATCAGGACACATAGCTATCTCATCAGCTAATGGGTGGCCAATACAAACAGCTTTAACACCATGACGATGATAAATATCCAGCTCAAAAGGAAACAAACAAACCATCAGTGAAACGCTTTTTGCAATCTTATAGATACGACTTTCTCGCCATGCCCATACAGAAGGGCTGACATAATGAACAGTTTTAATACCTGCGCGTTTAATTTTATATTCAAGTCCAGTATTAAAAACAGGCGCATCGATTCCAATAAAACAATCGGGTTTTGCATGGATTATTTGTTTGGCCAACCTTGAGCGCATAAGCAATAATTCAGGCAGCCTTTTT
>JAUIHB010000262.1 GCA_030432465.1 Gammaproteobacteria bacterium | reverse complement strand
GCAATATTTGTCAGGTGGAGCTACTTGTTAAGCCGTGCCCGGTACTGGCATAGTTTTTTGTTGTATTGTTTGATGAATTCACTGTACTTGTATTCTTTATCCATTGATAGAACGCGCTGAACCTCTACTGCAATTTCTTGGCACTGATCTAAGGTAGCCCCATTATTGCCATATAGAATGCCAGATGGCCATTCATGCTCGGTGTATTGAAGCCAGGAAACTATTGAGTCAAGTAGCAACATTCTTACTTCATCGTTCTCTGGGTCTAGTTTATATGCTTTTTTGTAAAAATCTAGTTCAGTAACCCAGCCAAGCTGCTCGTGTAGTTTTTCAGCCTGATATAGATTTTGAGAGAGTTTCCCAAGCCAAAGCGTACTTTTAAACTCACCATCTTCGTATCCAGTTTTTAAGACTGGAAATATTACTTCGTGAAACAACTCATGTCGTACTCTGGAATGTCGGTTCTTACTAAGCTTTGGGAGGTATTCCCATACCCATGCTTCGGCTTCTCTCTGATCATCTAGAGAAGAAATAAAAGCTCGAACCGACTTCGAAGCTTCCTTTTTCAGTCCTTTTTCAATGTAATCTTCAAATTTATGAAAGTGGTCAATATTCATAGAGGCTTAACGCTGCTGTATGGGGCATTTTTTGTGTAGTGGAGTTTTGAAGTAAAGTGGCGAAGCTACCCCAAAACGGAGCGTAGACTAAAACATCAACTGGACATATTTGTTAGGCCACTTTATATACATGCTATTACAGCAATGATTGCCAACGCGGCAAAAACAATATGCAACATATTTGTATAAAGCTGTAAACAAAACATTTTTACAAAACGTTTATCTGATGACAGATAGTCTTTTATTCCTGCTTCGCCTGATTTACGCATAAGCGTTGAAAGCGGCCACCAATATGGAGAAGCCAAATCATTTATAAGTTGCGTAGACTCAATATTCATCGAGTCCATTATGCTCTTGCCAACCTACAGAATGTAGCTGGCTTTCCATATCATTTAATAGGCAATACCTGATTGTAGAGCCATACCAAGCATTTTACTTACGACACCAAACAGCAATGATATTACAAAAAGTATGACGGACAGCTTTAGAGATGGCAGTGATACAATATTATTTATAGATTCCAGGTTGCTGATAGTTAACGCTACTAATGCGGCACATCCAGTTATTGTCCAAGTGGTAAATCGCTCCATGCTGAACGTCCGAGTGAGCCGCAGGCGAACGACTTGACCGACTTTTGTTAGGCCTTTTTCGACTCATCGTTTGAAGGACCTTCTTCATAGGCCACAACTCCATCGGGCATTACTTCCCAAGGGGCTTTGGACCCCACATAGATGTGCATGCCAATCGAAACGCCCGGATCTCCATCTACGCAGCCCAAAGTCACGCCATGCACTTGGCCTTCGACAGTACCGCAAAGGGTAGACCCACAGATGCTACAGAACATTAGCCCGCCACCGTTTTTAGATTCATAGCTCGTAAGCTTTTCTTCGCCGCATACCCACTCAAATGTATCCGGTTCAATTTCCGCATAAGCTGACGCCTGCGCACTGAACGCTTTGCGGCACATTGAACAATGGCAGGACCGCGCATTGTGGAGCGCGCCGTTAACCAAATAGGCTATTGCCCCACAGAAACACGATCCTCGAATTTGCATGACGATTCCTTTTCGGGCCTAACTACAAATAAACGTCACTATTGACGTATAACGTGATTTATTGTGTTTCATACTGGGAAAATATCATAATAAACCAAAGATTTATAGTTGCTATCAACAAAGATGCTGCCGTTTATACGTCATAATTGACGTATATTAATACTGCAAAAAACACTAATTTCAGTATTAATCTTGTATAAACAATTGCTTACGTGACACTTTTTAATATAATTTAATCACAAAAATACGTCAATGGTCACTGGTCATTGGCATCATCACATTGTATCAGTGTATCCAAGGGACTAATCACAGCTTGACTGCCTTTTTGTAGCACGTGGGTATAGATCATAGTTGTTTTAACATCTTTATGACCTAACAATGTTTGAATTGTGCGTATGTCATATCCATCTTCAAGTAAATGTGTAGCAAAGCTATGCCTTAAAGTATGACAAGTAGCGCGCTTAAAAATACCAGCCTGATGCACAGCTTTCTTAAAGATTCGTTGTAAATTCCTTTCATATACATGATGACGACGATAACAGCCACTGACAGGATCTCGACTGATATTTCTTGCTGGAAATAGGTGTTGCCATGCTAACTCTTTCACTGCATTAGGAAATTTTCTTGCTAATGCAAAGGGTAAAAATACTGATCGAAAGCCATTGTTGAGGTCTGTTTGATGTAGCTGCATTACATAAGTAAATTGATTTTTTATATCATCAATGAGGCTTTGCGGTACAAGGTACAACTCTGTTTTTGCTACCTTTACTATCTCTTATCGTAATTTGTTTGTAGTGAAAATCAATGTCTTTGATACCTAATCGCACACATTCTATGAGACTAAGATTAGCACCATACATTAAATGAAACATGTGGATATGATTTGGAGTAATGTATAAAAAAAATTGTTTGATTTCGTATTTAGATAACACAACTGGGATAGAACGCCTTGTTTTAGCTCGTACTACATTCTCAATATTTTCTAGCTGTTTTTTCAAAACATAGTGGTATAAAAATAAGATAGCATTTAGAGCTTTTTTTGAGTTGAAGGAGAAACCTGTTTGTTAATTACTAAATGACTAAGATAACTTTCTATATGGCATTGATTTAACGTTTTTGGATACTGCTTATCATGAAATAAAATGTAAGATTTCACCCAATAAACGTAAACTTTTTCAGTACTACAACTGTAATGACGTGAACGAATGGCTATACGTAATTGATTTAATAATGGTATAGGCTTAGGCATATCATACTTGACCTAAAAATCAATTGGCTTAATGTAGCATACAGTCTGTAAGCTGTTATAAAATAGAGGTAATATCTGAATATAAGGTCAGACATATGGAATTTTATGCGTCATTATTGTCGCATTATAGTAACAATTTTTTGATGGTTTTTTGCTAACAAATTTGGTAAATTTCCAGAATGAATCAAAATAAATCACTTTATACGTCAAAAGTGACGTTTATTTGTAGTTAGCTGTAAGGTCGATATGGAATATTCACCGATAAACATTAAAAATAAACTCTCTAAATTTGATGAGTTATGGTCTCCAAGAGTCATTGCTGAAATGAATGACTACCAATTTAAACTAGCTAAAGGTGAGGGCGAATTTGTATGGCATTCGCATGACGATACCGATGAAGTTGTTATAGTCATTGATGGCAATTTAGAAATTGAATTTAGAGATGGTAAGGTTAATCTTACTAATGGAGAAATGTTTGTAATCCCAAAGGGAGTCGAGCATAAACCATTTGCTAAAGGGCTTTGTCAGGTTTTACTTGTTGAACCTAAAGGTGTTACAAACACTGGAGAGGCAGGTGGCGAATTAACTGCTGATAACGATATCTGGATTTGATTACAGCTAACAAGTCGTTTAAACGGACAAAAAACAGTTGGCTTTTGTTCGTTCCTCACAAATTATAGCCAACTATTTTTCGCCGCTTAACGAGGCGTTATAAGCCACGCAGAATCGAGAAATGATCGTAAGAGAAGAAATGTTTCAGCCAATTCTTGAGGTGTCAGATGGTTTTCGTCCGATCTGGAATGAATTTCTTGAGGAATGGAAAGATGATGATGAACTTCCACAGTATTTAGCGATAGTATGAAGATTGTTTTAAAGTTTATTGGATTAATTTGTACTGTTTCTTTTATTTCATATTTTGTTCTTTCCTTCTATTCAGCAAATGGAGGTGAAATACCTCCTTTAGCTCAAGAGTATGTAATCAATTTTCAGGGGTTATTAGATTCTTTTCTAACACCATACTGGTTTTTTATTGTTCTTGTAGCTGGTTGGTTTGGAGGATCTTATGCATTAGCAAAAGAAAGTGGTTGGCAGAACTTAGCAAAAAAATATGGAAATAATAAAGACGAAAACCCAGATGAAAATTTTAAAACTGGAAATGGGTATATTGGAAAAACAAGACATGATGGTATTTTAAAGGTTTCAGCAAATAATAAAGGACTTTATTTAAGATTACTTTTTCCTTTCAATTTTGGTCATAAAAACTTGTTTATACTTTGGCAAGAGATTACAGATATTACATCGGAAAGTGGTTTGTTTCCTGAAAAGGCTCCTGGTTTTCTTAAACGTATGGGTAAATTAATTTCTAGTACTGAGTATTTAAATATTAAATTGCTCCAGTTTCCAGAGCAGCGTTTAACGATCCAACGCTCTGAACAACTACTTGGTTTTATTCCAAAAAATATTAAGAAATAGTGTCGAGTTAGTGGCTTATAACAAGCTGTTCAAGCGGGACAAATCACAGTTGGCTGGTTCCGCTCCCTACACATTTTAGCCAACTACAATTTGCCTCTTAACAGGGCGTTAGCTGAGCAGAGAAATGCAACGTAAGATGTACTAGTTCCGACTTAATCTGACAGATTGCTTGCAAAAGTGAGAGTGACTGGTTTTGATAAAGGTGTTGAAAACTTAATTCAAAACAAAGGAAACTCTCACATGATTCATACTAACAATCCCATCATAAAACCAAGGCAGGTTTATTAAATTTAGCTGAAGAGTTCAATAACGTATCCAGAGCTTGTGAAGTCATGGGCGTCTCACGGGATACATTTTATCGTTGTAGTTTTAATGCAATGGTCTCGATATGGCAGCAGTAAATCCACTTCCATATGGATATGTTAACCTGAATAAGCTCTCTGCCGAATAATCACCTTCGATGCCGTTGAATTGCCCGCACAAACAGGCCTAATCGATCAAGCCAGACAAGTGATCCAGCTCACTTATAGGTACATCGATATACTTATCCGCAAAGCTCGTTTCTTGGGTGGTCTTAACTCGCATGCCAATTCTTCCTTGAATCTTCATCAGACCTTACATTAGCAAACGACTCATTTAATGCAACGGTCTTGGGTGTTTCAATGGCAGCCATCGCTAATCCTTTGTCGAATATTTTCTAATTAAATCATGATTGGGCGACGGTCCATTCAGATGTAACTGAAAGATTTTTTGAAACGTCACTTAGTGGGGGTTATGATTGCAGTGGAATTGGTGCCCGGGGCCGGAGTCGAACCGGCACGACCGTTAAGTCGAGGGATTTTAAGTCCCTTGTGTCTACCTGTTTCACCACCCGGGCAAATTGAGACGTTTGCATTCTCAACTGGCTGAGACTAACAACAATGATCATGAGCAAAAATTTGGAGGCTGAGGTCGGAATCGAACCGGCGTACGCGGAGTTGCAGTCCGCTGCATGACCACTCTGCCACCCAGCCATTAAGACTATTTTATATGATAATTCTGCTCTTTGCTGTAATTCCTGCAAAAAAACTAATACGCCAGCTTGGTATGGGGTCTTAAAATATCTGGAGCGGGAAACGAGATTCGAACTCGCGACCCCAACCTTGGCAAGGTTGTGCTCTACCAACTGAGCTATTCCCGCAGGAGGGGTGATATTGTATCGGTAAGATTTTTGCTGTCAAGTATATTCCATGCTGTCTGAGTAATAATCAACATCAGCTGTGTTGAGTTGGAATTTGGTATCTTGGAGAAAAGTTGTTTCAAGATCTTTATGCTAAGTGATTTGTTATGCGCTTGATTTGAAATCTGCCATCAAGGCTATGGATTTTTTATCTGATGCGTTTGCAGACCGAAGCACTACTTGTGATTCTTGTTTTCCAAGCTTTTTAATGAGATTGTAGTAATTTTCGGTTTCACGTGGGCAATATTCCAAGCTTAATAGCGTGGCAGTTAATTT
>JAUIHB010000261.1 GCA_030432465.1 Gammaproteobacteria bacterium | reverse complement strand
CTAATGAAAATAAAAGTCTAGCTGTTCGTGATGTCTCGCCTGCATTTATAAGTATTGAAAAAAATTGGCAGTTTTGTCCTATTCAAAATTATCAGCCTGATATTGATATCAATATATTAAAATGTAGTTCGATAACATTGCCGGGCGGATGGGAGAAAGTAAGTCCAGGTTATGATGGTTTTGGACTTTTATTGTCTTATTTTGAGCTCACAGAGGATTACCAAAAAAAATCCTTAGGGGTTTTTATTGAGCGTATAAGGGATGCTGATAAAGTGTTTATTAATGGACATTTTGTCGGACAAACAGGGGAGTTTCCTCCAAACTTTGACAAAGCTGTATTGTACTCTCGCTTATATCAAATTCCTTATGATATTTTGAAATTTGATCAGCCAAATGAAATTAAAATTTGGGTATATAACGATGCTCGTCCTGGTGGGATAACTCATGGGTTGCCCATTATTGGTGAACATGTTTTGCTTCAAAAGGCATTCTATGAAAATAATTATCAGGCGATTGCTTTTATTGTGGTACTTGGTGTTTTTGCCGTTTTACATTTGGTATATTTCTTGTTTCATCAACGAACAAGGGAAAATTTATTTTATGCTATTTTTCTGTTTGTCTGGTGTGGGTACCTATATACCTACAGTAATTTAGCTTTATCTATAGATGTTTCTAGAACACTTTTATTTCGTATAAATATCGCCTGTTTTTTCACGATATTTATTTTATTCCCATTGTTTATCTATAGTTTTTTTCAACAGAAACTTCCTGATATTTTGAAATATACGCTTATTGGTATTAGCATATTAATTCCTTTTTGCTTTTTATTACCTGAACCATATTTACTGTATTACCCACTACAGCTAGTGGAGCTTGTGGCTTTACCTGCTTTAATTATCGTTTATTGGACGTTAATCAAAGCCATGAAAGCCAAACTTCCTTATGCCAAAATCATGTCTGCAGTTTTATTCTTTTATATGCTTTTAGGTAGCATTGATATTATGATTGATTTTTTACAATCTACCTCACTATCAACAGTCAACCTGCATGGTCCTTGGGCATTGCTGATTCTTTCTATCGTACTAACTTTAATTATCAGTCATAAAAATTTAGTTTATTATCAAGATGCTACAACCGATAAATTAACAGGAGCTTTGCGGAAAAGTGAGTTTTATTTACGTTTGCAACAGGAGTTTTTTAGAGCTGATAGAGAAAGGAAATTAATGGTTGTTATGATGATTGATTTAGATAAGTTTAAGCAATTTAATGATCATTATGGACATATTCTTGGTGATCGGGTTTTAAAAATGGTCGCTAGTTGTGTCAGTGAACAGCTCCGACATTTTGATTTGTTTTGTCGTTACGGAGGCGATGAGTTTTGTATTGCCGCAACTCTTGATAACAGCAAAGAAGTTGAGTCGTTTGTATTGCGTATCCATCAGTCTGTTAATGCGTTAGGATTTGAAAAGAAAGGTTTTCATGAAAAAATAAGAGCAACTTTTGGTGTTGCTCTTAGAGAAGTTAATCAGGATATTTCTGCAGAAAATTTGGTCGAGTTAGCTGATGACGCCCTGATTAGTGGAAAGCAAAAGGCTCGTGGTGAGTTGTATTGGAAAAAATCTGAAAATCCTGCTGTTGCAGTATCATAATAGATTTTGACAAGATTTAATTTGAACTTTAGTAAGGTGTTTTTTGTTTTTAATCAATAAGTTATGGTTTTTTGTCGTTTTATATCATAGTTTTAGCGACATAGTCTTAGCTTTTGTGTAGTACTAGTTTGCATTATTAATAGCTTTTACGAAAACTCGCACTGCAGATAAGGAAAAATAACTGATTACATATTGATTATTGGTTGGTTTGCGGGGGAAGTGCGTCATTTTTGAGGCTGTGGTAGACTCTCCAATCGAAAGTTTTCCGCTAATAATAAAATTGGATCATAATAATGAAATATTTGTTTTATTTTATTTGCTTGGCGTTCTCTGGACTTCAGCAATTACAAGCCGCAACAGATTGGCATACCCAGTCAAATTATCAAGAAGTCGTATCAACACACGTACATCTTGAGCTAAACGTTGATTTTAAACAAAAACAACTTGAAGGTTACATTCAGCATCAACTCAAATATCTAGACAAGTCAGCAAAAAAACTGAGTTTAGATACGCGAGCTTTAGACATCCACAAAGTTGAACTGCTTATCAATGATAAATGGCAGTCGGGTGAGTTTTTACTCGCTAAAGAAGACTCCGTAAGGGGATCACAGTTAAACATTTCACTTAAACCAAACACAGAACAAGTTAGAGTTTATTATAATTCCAGACCTGAGGCTTCGGGGTTGCAATGGCTAACACCGCAGCAAACAGCTGGGAAAAAACATCCTTTTATGTTTAGTCAGTCACAGGCAATTCATGCACGCAGCTGGATGCCTATTCAAGATACTCCTGGAATGAGAGTAACTTATAGTGCTCAAATTAAAACGGATAAGACGCTTCGCCCAGTAATGAGTGCCAATAATTCACCTGAACGTCGTCCAGATGGAGTCTATAAATTTACCATGCCACAAGCTATACCGCCTTATTTAATTGCGATAGCTGCAGGTGATATTTATCATCAGGCCATGTCGAAACAGACCGCTATTTACTCAGAAAAGGCTTATCTTGAGTCAGCAGCAGAAGAGTTTAGTGATACTCAGGCTATGATCGAAGCGACAGAAAAACTGTTTGGTCCATACCGCTGGAATCAATATGACTTACTAATTTTACCGCCGTCATTTCCTTTTGGTGGCATGGAAAATCCTCGTCTTTCCTTTATTACGCCAACAGTTATTGCAGGTGATAAAAGTTTAGTTTCATTAATCGCTCATGAGCTTGCTCATTCTTGGTCTGGTAATTTGGTTACCAATGCGACTTGGCGAGATCTTTGGTTGAATGAAGGTTTCACCAGTTATGTTGAAAACCGCATTATGGAAGAAGTGTTTGGTAAAAAACGTGCTGTGATGGAGCAAGTGCTTGCCATTCAAGACTTAAAAGAAGAAATGAAAGAGTTGCCTCGAAAAGATCAGATTATGCATGTAGAGCTAGGTGGACGAGATCCTGATGACGCATTTTCTGGGGTTCCTTACGTTAAAGGGCAATTATTTTTGATGTTTCTAGAAGAAAAATTCGGGCGTGAAAAATTTGATGCGTTTGTTAAGAAATATTTTAATGATCATGCATTTCAAAGTATTGATACTAAAACTTTTGTAAATTATTTATATAAGTTTTTGATCGACCCTAATCCAGGGAAGGTTACCATTAAAGATACTAATGCTTGGATTTATCAAAGAGGTTTACCTGAAACAATACCAACGCCAACTTCTGATGCATTCGAAAAAGTTGATACTCATATTAAAAAGTGGTTGGATAAGAAAGTTACCTTAAAGCAGATACCTACAGGTGATTGGACAATTCATGAATGGTTATATTTTATCAATAATTTACCTGAAAATATTAGTTTAGATAAAATGAAATTGTTGGATAAAGCCTACAACTTAACTGAATCAACTAATAATGAAGTGGCTCATGCATGGTTATTACTTAGCATTAAGCGAGGCTATATGGCTGTGATGCCAAGGTTGGAGAAATACTTGATTGGTATTGGGCGTAGAAAGCTTATCGTTCCACTTTATAAAGAGTTGGTTAAAACTGAAGATAATTATACTTTTGCTAAACGCGTTTATAAAAAAGCGCGCCCAGGATATCATCCTTTAGCACAAGGAACAGTTGATGATTTATTTAAGAAAGAGTAACTGAGTTTTGCTTGTTTAATTATTAGTGGTTGGGCTTGCTATTTCACAGCTAGCTCCAACCACCATGACGACAGGTATTATTTTCATTCCTTTCAATCGTGTTGGTTTACATTCTGCATCATTTACAATATCCCTGATTTTAATTTCGATAATCTGCTCGCTAAAGTCAGTTTTAATTTGACGATAAATTTCAGGATCCATCTCGCCAGAGTCACCAATTAAAATAAATTGGCGTGAAGGAAAGTGACTTAGTATTTGAGTGATTTGACTAATTTTTTGCTTAAACGTAACTTTTTTTGAACCATGTAAAATTAGTTGTGAAATATCTTGGTAAGATTCTGATTCAAAAGGATTAGTTCGAACATTTTTCATATGAAATGTGCCTTGTGGAAACATTCCATCATCAATCATTGCCTTGTTAAGGGGGGGGAATAATTGCCAGGGAGAGCCCGACAGATAATGAATGGCAGTCTCTTCCGGTAGTTGCTTAAATGCTAATCGCATGTTGTCTGAGAATTGGAAAGGGTTAAAAAGAGTATTGCGAAGAACTTCTGGTTTACCTAACGGGATATTAGTTATTTTTAAGGTGTCATCAATATCTGATATGACTGATATTCCCTGAGGAGGAATTAAACGAATTTTGCCTTCGCCTTTTTGATGAATTGATGTTGTGGAGATAGTAAGCCAGCCAGTTTGGCTTTTTTGTGCGTTTAAAATTTCTTGGGCACGGATTTGACTTAATACAAGCACTCCTTCTATGTTGCCATTTCTATCTGATTTTATAGTTTTTTCTTGTAATGAAAGTTCGAAAATTTCATTTTGAGGATCATTGAAAAATTTAAATGGGACTCTTTCTCTGGATTTACTGTCTGTTAAAAAATCGTAGGCTATCTGATTATATTGTTTGCTTTGCGCTTCACTGAGCTCATCTATATTGGCTTTTTTACGGAGAAAGTATCGTGAACCTTTTCCACTTATTCGGCTTAATCGGTGTGGTTTTTTGTGAAGCCAGATTTTAATTGGTATATGCCATTCTGCATTTAGCAAATAACCATAGGTTGGATAAAAAACAACTTCAATTTCTGGAGCCTGATCAGGTTTTGCCGATACAAACGGAGTTTGCCCAATCAGGCTTATTAAAAAAATAATTTTTAATGACAGCTTCATTGTTAACAAAAAACTGAGCGATCAAGTTTTGGTTTTTGCTTTCCAATCACTGGTTAATTTGCCTGCAAACCCCCAGTTTTCTTCCTCAATCTCTTGTATAACAATATGAATATGCTCAGGTTTTTTACCCAATACATTGATTAATGATTGATTGATATCTGCAACCAGTTGGGATTTCTGTTCTTTGCTGACACCTTTGGTTACTTGAACATTGACATACGGCATTTATTTACTCCATGTTTATGTTATTCATATATTAAATTATTTAATCAGGTTATATCGGAAGTGGCTTGCGTTACATTTAAACGTTTAAACTTTTGTCGATTTCGGTACTTAATAATTCCGATAATACTGATAATAATCCAACAAACCTCAACAATTAATGCTGATAGATTAAAATCAAATGACAATGAAGTAGTAATAAAAATAGCGCCGAATAAATTTAATACTGAATACCAGAAGCTATCGGAGCGAAGCTTTTCAATCTGCAATAAAAAATAAGCACCTATAGTGATAGCTACACCAAGATTACCAACAAAGTTATACCAATGATATTCCACTGAAAATACTCAAAAAGCAAGTAGACCGAATAGTCTTAGGAAGCTTGCAACACTTTGATATTATACGCTTTTTATTAGAACAACAATGGATTTTGAGAAATTATTTTAGTTGGGTAAGCGGCCTAAATTTGTATAATAAACAAGACCTTAGAAAGGTCTTGTTGGGGGAACATTGAAAACTTAAATAAAAGGCGTCTATTTTTTAAACAAATAGTGAAATTTAACGCTAAATTTGAGAGAATACGCGCCCATTTGAAAGAGTCACTATTTAATCTAATGATAAAAGCCGAAAAGCACTTGTTTTCCTACCCAAAATATTGGGCTGAATGTTACGGTCGAGCCAAATTTCTTCCTATGTCGCGCGCAGAAATGGATGAGTTAGGCTGGGATAGCTGTGACATCATCATTGTGACAG
>JAUIHB010000260.1 GCA_030432465.1 Gammaproteobacteria bacterium | reverse complement strand
ATTAAAATCAAGGTCACTGGTACACACCAAGCAATTCTGTGTGCTAAAATTTCTGGCGCAGAAACTGTAGCAACGGCCTTAAAGTATATCGGCGCTAATCCCCACCACACAAAGGCACCAATACCAAAAAACCAGCCACTGGTTTCAGCTTTATTTGTCATTATACTTCTCTAATATTTATAAAATGAAAGGCGCTTAACAACTTCAAGTTAAGCCTATTAATATCCAAACTGGCTAATAAAACTTATAGGCTATCCTGCCATGTAGGTTCCAGTCCCTAATGCAATTAACGTATCATCCTGATTATGCAATTCCATTCTAACTACCGCCACTTTATTACCACTGCGCAACAGCCTTGCTTTAGCATAAAAAGAGTTTCCTCGACCCGGTCTGACATAATCAACTCGCAGATCAATAGTACCAATTTTAGCTAATTTGCGTGCAATTTCTTCCTCCGATGCGTTTAAGTTTTTACTCAACATTCCAGCCGCTGCCATAGCGCCCCCCACCACGTCCAGAGCAGTTGCAGTCACACCACCATGCAAAATACCTTGAATAAAATTACCAATAAGTTCTGGTTTTTGTTGAAAACTCACTCGGCAAGCCTGCGCAGAAACTAAGTCAAATTGAAAGCCAATCAATTGATGAAAAGGAATTTTCTGACTAAAAACCTCAGTTAACCTCTGCATCAATTTTTCTTGTTTTGCCAATTTATCAGGGCTTAGATTAACAGCAAGCATTTCATCTTGTTCAAGATTAACACTTTCTGATTTATCGCACTCATCCGTTATATCACTGCTTTCTTGCTGCGAAGCCGATTGCTTCTGATCATTTTGCATAAGAATTTGCCAACTATTGTATCTTTTACACTAATCTTTAGTGAGTTTACCTACCTATTATCCCATTTAGCAACGCTAAACTATGAAAAATCAACTGCTTAGCTGTTGGCAATGAAATTGCTTATAAACAACATAGTGAGTATAAGTTTTCTGGAGTTTGAATGCCCCAATACGTAATTCGACGTGTATGTTTAATTGGTTTACCCTTATTATTATTAACCGCAGTCAGCCTGCTCTATTGGTTTGACGGAGCTTTACTAAGTGATGAAACACATCATTTATCACCATGGCTAAACGCCTTTTATATTATTAGCTTAACTGCGAATATTGGTTACTTTACCAATTTTGTTGCCATAAAAATGCTATTCAGGCCCTATCATAAAACCCTTTTAGGACGACAAGGTTTAATTCCTAAAAATCAGCCCAAGCTTGCCAAAGCACTTTCTATTACACTCAATGACCATTTTCTGAGCGAAAATGATTGGGGTCAATATTTAACTCAGTCAAAAGTAGTCCATCAAACACTTAACGCATTAAAGCATAAAGGTGAAAATTGGTTACAGCAACCAGAAAATACGCTAAAACTTAAAAGCGCTCTGATCAAGATATTACAAAACAACCAATCAACTCTCGATCCTTTACTGCAAAAGATTAAACGTCAAACGATAGAGCAACAAATAGATCAGTTAGACTTTCCATTACTTACACAACAACTTTTTAGTTGGTTTGAACAACAAATGCGTGATAACCCACAAAAAATGGAAAATTTAATCAATCCCATTGTCAATACAATTGCAGGTAACATCCCAACTATTGCACGTCACTTAATTGACAGTCTTGATGCCCATATTGAAAGCCAAAGTACTTTACGTCGACAGATAGCCAAAGCTGCTCGTTGGAGCAGTAATATTGACGAAGAAGAAATTAAAGCCTACTTATTTCGAATGATAGCAAGTCAAAATTTTCGGGAAACGTTATATCAAGGTTTACAATCCATTATAAAAAGTTGTCAAGAAACAGGAAGCTCAGATACAGAAACGAATCCTTTTATTCATTTTGGTCAAAATATTAAACCCTTACTGAAAGAACTTTTAATTAAAAAATCGGAACACCTTATATCTGTGGAAACTCTTATTAATTTAATTAAAAACACCATTAAACCTGACAAACTGCAAGCTATTGCTGAGAAATTATTCAAACAAGCGATAAATTGGCTTGAGCATCTATCCGTTTCACCAAAGACACAACAATTACTCAATCAACAAATTGTAAACCTTATTCAAAAAATAAACTTAAAGAGTGTTATTGAGAGCAAAGCGAAAAATTTTTCTCCACAACAAATGGAACACTTATTTAATGTTATGATTAAAGATCAACTCGTTTTTATTGAACTATTAGGTGCATTATTAGGAGGGTTGAGTGGCCTTGCATTAGTCAATTTAAATCTATTTTTTGGTATTACCCTGCTGGGAGCAAGCATTTATTTGGTAGATAACGTCATCAGCAAAAAAAAATCACCTCATTATCAGCCTGAAAAAAATTCTTCATCCACAAACTTCATATTGAAACAGGACTGACTTTTATCGTGTATTAATTTTCTTGAGTCACTAAGTCGACACAGTTTTTTCATAAAATTGTCATACTTCTATCGAATACTTGAGATGGAAAAATTTTATTTAGGTGACTTATGATTAACATTGATAATATTATCAGCGAAAAAATACCGTCATTAGCACAGCATCCGAAAATACAGCGTTCGGTAAGTCTAGCTTGTAAAAAATTAGTCCACCAAGATGAGATCAATCAATTTTTACAAGATAACTCTCACCTTGGTGCCAGTGAATTTTTAGATAAAGTTATGCACAGCCTGGGATTGAGTTATACCGTCGATAATTGGCAACTCGAAAATATCCCAACCGAAGGTCGTGTAATCATGGTATCAAACCATCCACTCGGTTCATTAGATGGTATAGCGCTTTTAAAACTCGTTAGTCAGGTTAGAACTGATATAAAAATAGTGACTAATGAAGTATTAAATCACCTAGAACCGTTGCAGTCTTATTTTTTACCTGTCACGAACATGGGGGGTATGCCTAGTAAAAAACAGTATAGAGCGATTGAAGAATCACTTAATCAGGATCAGGCAGTTATTTTTTTTCCTGCTGGTGAAGTTTCACGCTTTCGTTTAAATGGTATTAAAGACTGCTATTGGCGTAGTGGTTTTTTACATTTAGCTTTAAAAACCGAAGCACCTATTCTACCTTTATATGTCGGTGGAAAAAACTCTCGATTCTTCTATGGATTATCATTAATATCAAAACCTGCCGCCATGCTGTTATTAGTTAAAGAGATGTTTCGCCACGCAAAAATAACACTTCCAATAACCATTGGAGAAATCATTCCTTTCAGAGCGATAAAAAATTTACCACAAAATCACCGTGTTGTTGCTCAACTATTTCGCAAGCATGTTTACTCATTAGGTAACAATAAAAAAACTATTTTTGAAACAGAAAAACCCATTGCCCATCCACAAGCAAGAAAAAATTTGAAAAATGAATTAAAGCACTGCGAGTTGCTAACAATAACCAATGACGGCAAAGAAATTTATTTATTAAAAGAAGCCAAAGCAACTTGCTTACTAAGTGAAATTGGTCGTTTGCGAGAAATATCCTTCAGGGCTGTTGGAGAAGGTACTGGACATCGAGTAGATATTGACGAGTTTGATGTGAATTATGAGCACATTGTTCTTTGGGATCCTGCTGCATTAGAAATTGTCGGCGCTTATCGAGTTAAACAAACTAAAAATACACAAACAGCTAATTTATATAGTCAGACATTGTTTGAGTATCACGAAGCGTTCAGTGATTTACAGGAAGAAGGATTAGAACTGGGAAGAAGCTTTGTACAACCCAAATACTGGGGCAAGCGTAGCTTGGATTATTTATGGTACGGTATTGGCGCCTATCTGGTAAAAAATCCACAATTGCGTTATTTATTTGGTCCAGTATCAATCAGTGCCGACTACTCTAAAGAGCTCATAGAATGGTTAAGTTTTTACTATAGCCACTTCTATCCAGCCCCAGAAAATTACGCCAGTGCGAAACGGCCACTCAATATTTCACCTAGTACTCACAAGAGTTTAGTCAATACATTTGAAGGCTGTGATATTCAATCAGGCTTTAAAATTCTCAAACATCAATTAAAAATGTTTAATAAATCAGTGCCAACCTTGCTCAAACAATATACCGACCTTTGTCAACCCGGTGGAGTGTACTTTAGTGGATTTAATACTGATCCCTTATTTAACGATTGTGTCGATGGCTTGGTGATTGTAGATTTAAATTATTTGCTTGAAAAAAAGCAGAAAAAATATATGAACCTGACTAACGAACGATAAATAATGAAATGATGCCAGAACATAAAGACTCAAAAAAGAGATTACGAAATCTCATCGATGTTAATTAGAGGCCTTCACCTTAATATATCTAAAAACTATTAATTCTATCACCTATATATATTATATCTATAAAAAATCTACTGCTATCCTATAAATATAAGTTCGTGGAGTGACATTCAAGCCACATGAATAAGTTGCACGAAAAAATGAATGGCCTACTATGCTAAGAGGATCAAAAAATCTTAGAAGTTAATCTTACCAAACATTAAGTAATAACATTATAAGAGGATAATTTAACATGACTAAAATCGATATCGGTATTAACCAAGAAGATAGACTTGCGGTTGCTGAAGGTTTAAAGCATTTATTAGCCGATTCATATACTTTGTATTTACAAACTCATAATTTTCACTGGAACGTAACTGGGCCAAGATTTCGCGATTTACATTTAATGTTTGAAGAGCACTATACCGAACTTGCGGTTGCAGTTGATGACATTGCAGAAAGGATAAGAACTTTGGATGTCCCTGCTCCGGGCACTTATCAATCATTTGCTTCGCTGAGTAGTATTAAGGAAGTTGAAGGTGTTCCTAGCGCTGAAGAAATGGTTAACATTTTAACGCGTAGTCATGAACAGGTTGTAAAAACCTGCCGAGAAGCTCTTGGTCTGGCACAAAAAGCGGATGATGAGTCGTCTGCTGCTTTAATTTCTGATCGTATGCGAATTCACGAAAAAACGGCTTGGATGCTAAGAGCTATGCAATAAATATTAATATATCCCGTTCTATTAATAGGCCGCGGTCTCATATGAATGATGCCGCGGCCATAACCAACCTCAAACTCCATTCTGATAAATTTATTCAATCAAAACAGCTAACTCTACTCACCACTCATCTATTAAAAAATTATCAACCTTTATTTTATTTAAGACTTATCTAAGATATTTTTATATGCTAAAGTACTTTTGCCTTCAAAAAATGATAGGCCTCTACTGTTGTACTTAATTTGCCGCTCCATTGTGAGCGGATTTTTTTTATCGATGCGAAAACACTCAACTAACCAACATAAAACCAATCATACCTAAGACAAAGCCAAAAATAGCTCCCATTGGCGGTCCCCAGTGCTTTTCTAATTTAGCTTGTGGCGCTAAATCCTGAAATATTGAATATAAAATTCCACCTGATGCAAACAACATAATAGCCGAAACAATCACTGGTTTATCAGATAACCACAAATAGCCTGACATGCCTGACACCGGCCCAAGCAAAGCCATTACTGCAAACAATGATACAAGTTTTGTTGCGCTATAGTTCGAATTTTCTTTAAGTTCACGAAAAGCATTAAATCCTTCAGGCAAATTCTGCAATGCGATTAATCCAGCTAATAAAAATGCACTCTGCCCACCACTTGCAAATGCAGCACCTAGTGCGATAGATTCAGGTATAAAATCAGATAACATAGCGGCAAGCTGACTGGCTGGGGTATTTTTCTTAGTTAGAAAAATGTCTAATCCCATAAAACCAAAGCCACCCAGAATAAAACAAATTGATGCAGAAGTAATACTTAAATTCACCACGCCTTCAGGCACTAAAACTAACGCTACTGCAGACAGTAAAGCACCACCACCAAATGCTAAAACACTATGTCTGAATTCTTTTTCAAGCCATTCAGATTTAATATGTTCGAAGCAGGCAA
>JAUIHB010000259.1 GCA_030432465.1 Gammaproteobacteria bacterium | reverse complement strand
CGATAATTTGCTTTCGCTAGACATAAGGTGACTTCTCCCTTGGACTTTGCGTTAAAATTATTAAGGGAAGGGAAGTATAACTTTTTGCTATACGAGTGCCTATCCTACATTGCCACTAGGTTGTGTGAGATATTGTCCATTGTTGTATAGTTAAACAGGTGGCAAAACAGAGGATAAATATTTTTTCCAGACTAACTTTATGGTATAAGGAAATATTTATTACTTTTTATCATATAAAACAGATTTTGTATTGCACGCTTATTGTTCATCTGAACGTTCTTTTTCCAGTCTTTTTGAGTATTCTTGGGGGGGCGCCTCACTGGGATCTGGTTGATAATCTTTAGGATATTTCCCCTGTAAAAAATAAGCAAAAGCGATGATTTTGGCTACAGCAACATATAAAGGTTTTGGAATTTCATCACCAAGATCTAATTTTGCGAGTACTTCAAGCAAAAGTGGATCGTTATGAATATGGACATCGTGCTGTTTGGCTTCTTCAATGATTTTCTGTGCAAGTTTACCAGATCCTTTGGCCACTAGAGTCGGTGCATTTTCACCATCATACTTTAATGCGGCAGCTTTTCTTGATGAAATGTGAGCTTGATTTTTCTTCATACTTTAAAAACTTATACTTTTATGTCTATTTTAGAAGGTTCTTCACCTGTGGATACCATTTCTGTCAGTGATTCAGGAACATCTGCTTGTTTGCTTTTTAATTCATCAATATCAATGCCTGCAATGAATAGAGCGTTTTTTAGATGTTCGAGGTTCTCAGTCAATAAATTGGCTGTTACTTCATTTTCAGCGTAGAAATGAGTTGAAATCCTTTGATTGCGTAACTCCACTCTTGCAAACATTGGCCCAAGTGGCTCTAAATCAAATTTAATGGTGACGTTCCAACGTTTATTTTTCTTGGTTTTTTGATTATCTTGCTCTGCCTCTAACAATAATTCAAAAGAGTCTATTTTACCTTTGTGTTGAATGGGTAAATCTAACAGGTATTGCTGTAATATCTGAGACTCACTTCTCAGGCTTAATAGCTGATTTGTTTCAATTCTTGCCAGAGAACTTTTTATTTCTGTCAACATATCATTGATGAGCTGTTTTTGTTGGGTGAGCGCGAGTAATTCATATTCGCGAGAAAGGGTTAGCGGCTTATTTATAATATTTTTATCTTGGCCAACCAAATTATTTTGTAACTCTTTAGCAAGCAGCTGTAGCTTTTGGCCTGTATCTCCTTCAGATTCGACGGAGCTAACAAATTGATTAATGAGTGTATTTATTTGTGAAGGATTTGGTTGGCTTTCCGAGAGAGGCAAAGCTTGCTGTAATGTTAGTTGTGTTAGTACAGGGCGTGCATTCGGCGCGTTTAGCAATTTAAGCAGACCTTGTAGAGTTTGTTGTGTGATTAAGTGAAGAAGCTTTAAGTCTTTATTAATGAGCTTAGGCGCAATATTATTTGTTTCACTCGTATTGCCTGTCTGTCTGATTGTTTGTTTATTCAGGTTTTTAGCGAAGTTTGCTTCTAAAAAATTTCCACTATTCGCAACTCTTTGATCCAGATTAAGTTTGTTGTTTTGCTTTGAAAAGTCGATAGATTCTGTGAGTTGTTGGGTTAACTGAATTAATTTAGCAACAGATTTTGTTATTTTGTCAGCGTTAGGAAGTTGTGCTGCTACTTGAATAAACTGTTGGGTTGCTTTGGGAGACAGGTTAAAACTATTGTTTGGTTGAGAAGCTGGAAGTTGTGATAGCGTTGGCTTTGAGTTGAAATTGTGTAGTAGTTGGGTTAGCAATTGATTAACTTGTTTAATACCTTGTGCCAAAGGTTTTGACTCTGCGTTACCAGCAGATAGTAGCGCATTCACTGCTTGCTTAAGAGATATTGGTTGGTTTGGATTCGTTAAATCGTTTTTTGAAGTACTTGAAATTAAGCTGTTTTTATCTAATTGAGTTGGAGTTTTTGTATCGATATTGGTTAATGGCTTTATTGTTTCAGCATGAATTGATTTGGTATTGCTCACTTGACTGCTGTCGGAAACGTTTGGCACAGGGGAGTTGGCTGTTAAATTAGAGCTACTCGTTAATGGTGAGGTATTGCTGACTATACCTGTATTGGTTAGGTTGCTTGTCTGCTGATTCAAAGGAAAATTTACCAAATGAGAAAGACGTAGAATTTCTCCATGAATTAGCTTGGCTTGTTGAAAAGTCAGTTGCAGAGGAGGAAGCTTGGCCTCCGCTTCAAGAGCTGCTTGCTGGGAGCTTTGGGGTTGGGCAATTGACAGGGTAACTAAGCGCTGTTGGTTGTTGAGTTTTAACTCAAATACATGCTGTGTAAATGGAGCAATTGCTTTGATTAAAGACTTAGGAATTTCAATTTGTGACAATAAAGATGATTGAGCTGGCTTGAGTGATAAAGGCTGATTATCTTTCAATGTGAGTTGCTCTATCAATAAGGTCTTATTCCCCAGTTTTTCTAATAACTTTAAAACTCTCGGCTCTAGCAGGTTCTTGTTAACCTGTTCAAAGTTGTTGTCCGAGTCAGTTATGCGCACTTTATTGTCCTGTATTCGTGGAAATAATAGGGTCTTTGATATAGTATAGCCGCTGTTTCACGGATGGCGCTGGCAAAGCGTAAGATAACCGTGTATGAGGATTAGTGGTGGAACTCATTAGTAGTGAATTTAACTCTGACAATTTAATTGAAATAACCAACCTAACCGTTATCCGTTCTGATTTTCCGGTTTTTTCTCCTGTGAATTTCTCTTTAGGTGCTGGTCAGGCTATGCAGATCAGAGGGACAAATGGAGCAGGTAAAACGACTCTGTTACGTGCTATTTGTGGTTTGTGTCATAGTTTAGAGGGTGAAATTAGCTGGAATGATGAAGTAATTACACCTGCACACCAAAATTTTTACCAGTCATTATTGTATATAGGCCATGCTCTGGGACTTAAACCAAAGTTGACAATTGAGCAAAACTTAAGCTTTTTTCAACAGCTTCGTTTTGAATTAGATTCCCAGCTCATTCAGGAGGCGATGCAAGCGTTCGGTATTGCTGAACTGTATGATGAGTACGTTGCTAAGTTATCAGCAGGTCAAAAGCGTCGCGTGTCTTTATGTCGTATTATTACTGAACCTGTGCCTCTCTGGATTTTAGATGAACCTCTGGTTGCGTTAGATGTTGATGGACAACAATGGATGTTAGATATATGTAACCAACATTTAGAAAGGGGAGGTATTCTGCTAATTACTTCTCATCAACCAATTAACGGTATTCACAATTTACGGGAGTTAACACTTTCGTGAAAAACTTTAATCGCATAGTTACTCGTGAATTATCAGTTGTATTCCGTAGCCAGTCAGAATTTGTTTATCCACTAGCATTTTTTATTATGGTAACAAGCATGTTTCCACTGGCTGTCACGCCCGAACCCGCACAGCTAGCTTTTATCGCGCCTGGCGTCATATGGGTGGCTGCACTATTGAGCTTGTTGCTTTCTTTAAATGCTTTTTATCAATCAGATTTTCAGGATGGAAGTTTAGAACAAATGCTTTTAGCTGGGGTTTCGGGTAGTTTGATCATTTTGGCAAAGGCATTTGCTAACTGGATTGTTACCGGTTTGCCTTTAGTATTAATTGCGCCGATTATTGGGGTATTATTGAATCTTGAATTACAAGCCAATATGATCGCGATGCTTGCTTTGTTGATTGGAACACCAAGTTTATGTTTAATTGGCGCAATTGGTATTAACTTAACAGTTGGTCTACGTAACGGCGGTGTATTATTAACCTTATTGGTTTTACCCTTATTTATTCCAATTTTGATTTTTGGTGCTTCTGCGGTTGAGGCGGCATCGATAGGAAAAAATTATTCAGGACAATTGGCTATTCTTGCAGCTATTTTAATTTTGAGTTTGATGTTAGCACCATTTGCGGCGGCGGCGGCAATGAAAATATCAATTGATTAGGTGTATAAATTTTATGTGGAACTGGTTTTTTCAACTCGCTTCTCCCAAATGGTTTTACACCATTGCCCGAAAAGTGACACCTTGGCTTAGCGTGCTCATGTATAGTTTGATGCTCGCTGGCTTGGTACTAGGTTTAATATTTTCACCCGCGGATTACCAACAAGGGAATACTGTGCGGATTATGTACATTCATATTCCTGCGGCTTATATGTCTATGATGATCTATGTCATTATGGCGGTAGCTGGCGCTATCGGGTTAGTTTGGCGTATGAAAATGGCTCATATTGTGTCTGTTAGTTGTGCTTCTATTGGTGCCATGTTTACTGCACTCGCTTTACTCACCGGTGCAATTTGGGGAAAACCAACTTGGGGAACCTATTGGGTATGGGATGCAAGATTAACATCTGAGCTAATTTTATTATTTTTATATTTAGGTTTTATGGCACTGCACAGCGCTTATGATGATAAAAAAGCAGCGGATAAAGCCTCCGCTGTTTTAGCGCTAGTAGGAGTAGTGAATATACCAATTATTCACTTTTCTGTGGAATGGTGGAATACGCTGCATCAAGGGGCAACCTTAAGTAAGCTTGAAAAGCCTTCGATGGATACCAGTATGCTTTGGCCCTTATTAATCATGATTGTTGCTTTTAAACTTTACTTTGTTGTGACTTTGTTTCATAAAATTCGCGGAGAAATATTATTACGTGAAAAGCAAGCTAGCTGGGTAAAAAAATTGGTTGCAGACAGTAAACAGTAATAAAAGAGGTTGGAATGGGATACTTTGATTCTTTTAACGATTTTATCCACATGGGCGGTCATGGGTTTTATGTCTGGTTATGTTATGCAATTGTGTTTATCGGTATGGTTAGCCAGTTTGTGTTGGCTAAATTGAGTGCGAAAAAAAATATTAAATTATTGTCACAATATTATCGTCGCGCTGCGGCTAGAAAGAAATCACAAGCGAATAATGATAGTTAATTGGGCAGTCAATAACAGAAGTATAGAGTGTTATTCTATTAACCAAATATTTAAACAATCTATTTATATTCTTAATGTATTTATTAAAAAATCGAAGAGTCAGAGGTTAAGTTCATGGCAATGAAACCCCATCGTAAGAAGAAGCTAATTTCAATTATTATTGGTGTTACAGGCGTATCGATTGTGGTGGCTTTAGTTCTATTTGCTAGTGAGCAAAGTGTTAATTTATTCCAGACACCAACACAAATAGCTAATGGTGAAGTCAAAGTTGATCAAGTCATTCGAATTGGTGGGTTGGTAAAAGAGAGTAGCGTACAACATATAGAGCGAAAAGATTCACAGTTAGAAACTCGCTTTGTTGTGACCGACAAGAAAAATGATATTCAGGTGACTTACAATAAAGTGCTTCCAGACTTATTCCGTGAGGGGCAAGGTGTAGTGGCTTTAGGAAAAATAAATGCGCAAGGAGTGTTTGTCGCCAGTGAGGTTTTGGCCAAACATGATGAAGAATACAAAGCCCCTGAAGTACTTGATGCACTTGAGCAAGCTGGACACCCAGTAAAACGAGAAAAATAAACTATGCAAGCTGAGTTTGGTCAATTTTTACTAATGCTGGCATTTTTTATGTCTGCCGCACTGGCTGTGTTTCCAATGATTGGAACATTTTCTCGTCATACGACGTTAATACATACGGCTAAACCGCTAGTTTATTTAACATTTGCGACGTTATTCGGGGCCTTTTTATGCTTAGAATATGCATTTATTTATGATGACTTTACAGTTGCTTATGTCGCGAATCACTCGAATTCTTTGTTGCCATTGCGCTATAAAATATCCGCTTTGTGGGGGGGACACGAAGGCTCTTTTCTACTCTGGGTTTTAGTCTTGTCAGGTTGGATGCTCGCGGTCGCTTTAAGAACTCAGCATTTTCCTATTATAAGTTACACTCGAATTTTGTCGGTGCTTGGAATAATCGCTTGTGGCTTTATTGCTTTTTTATTGTT